>NZKC01000054.1 GCA_002692475.1 Candidatus Pelagibacter sp. | reverse complement strand
ATTTTAAAAATAAATAAATAATATATATAAGCTTTCTATGAAATTAGTTAAAAATGAGAACAATAAAGAACAAGAGAAAAAAGTCTCAGATAAAGAGGCTGAACAAGCATTTATAAAGATTTTAGAGTGGATGGGGGAAGATCCTTCTCGAGAAGGTTTGTTAGAAACACCAAAAAGAGTCGTAAAAGCATTTAAAGAATATTTTAAAGGTTATCAAGAAGATCCAAAAAAAATACTTGAAAAAACATTTGGAGATGTTGATGGCTATGACGATATGGTTATTCAAAAAAATATTTCAGTCCAAAGTCATTGTGAACACCATATGGCACCTATTATTGGAGTTGCCCATGTAGCATATATTCCAAAAGATAGAGTTGTAGGATTAAGNAAANTTGCAAGNGTNGTTGAAGTTTTTTCAAAAAGACTTCAAACNCAAGAAAGATTAACAATGCAGATAGCAAANACTTTAATGGAGTCTTTAGATGCAAAAGGAGTAGCAGTATCAATAGATTCAACTCACCAGTGTATGACNATGAGAGGAATTAAAAAAGAACAAGCAACAACTGTTACAAATTTTTACCTAGGTCAATTTAAAGACGATTTAAGTTATCAAAATAGATATTTGAGATTCATCGCAAAATAATATTAATTAGTATAAATGCCAGATAAATTTAAAGCCTTGGTTTTAAATCAAGAGGGAGAAAATTTTACTAGAGAAGTAAAAGAAGTCGATAAAGATTTTTTGAAACACGGAGATGTTTTAGTTAAAGTTGATTATTCAACATTAAATTTCAAAGATGCACTAATTCTAAAAAATGGAGCAAGGTTAGTTAAAGAGTTTCCACATATACCTGGAATAGATTTTTCAGGAAAAGTTGTTGAAAGTAAAAGTGATAAGTTTAAAGAAGGTGATGAAGTAATTCAGACTGGCTGGAGAGTTGGAGAGATTTATTTTGGTGGGTATTCACAATATTCAAAAGTAAATTCAGATTTTTTAGTTAAGATGCCCAAAAATATGACATCAAGACAAGCTATGATGTTAGGTACTGCTGGCTTAACAGCCGTGCAATGTGCATTTACAACTAAACAAACTAGAGAAATTTTATTATTAGGTGAGAAGGTAAACGATGTAATTGTAACAGGAGCTTCAGGAGGAGTTGGAAGTATTGCAGTTATGATATTAAGCAAAATGGGTTGTAATGTAACTGCGGCAACAACAAAACCAAATGAGGAATATTTAAAATCTCTTGGTGCTAAAAACGTTATAAAATCTAGTGATTTAGATGCAGAAGCTAGACCCCTTGATAAAGGATTATATGATGGTGCAGTTGATACAGTTGGTGGAAATATTTTATCAAAAATATTATCCCACATTAAACCTAACGGCATTGTCGCTGCATGTGGAAATGCATCAAGTATTAAGCTTAATACTACAGTAATGCCATTTATTATTAGAGGTGTAAAGCTCTGGGGGATTGACTCAGTGAGTGTCTCTATAAAAAGAAGAGAATTTCTATGGGATGAAGTGTCTAAACTAGTTGATTTTGAACTTTTAGATAAATCTATTAAAGAAATTTCTTTGGATCAGTTGTTAGATGAATATTCAAAGATGCTCGAAGGGAAAACTTCTGGTAGATATATAATAAATTTAAATAAATAATGGATTGGGATAAATTAAAAATTTTCCATGCGGTAGCCGAAGCTGGTAGCTTTACTAGCGCAACTGTAAATCTAAATTTAAGTCAATCAGCAATTAGTAGGCAAATTCAATCATTAGAGGAAGATTTAAAAGTTAAATTATTTGAAAGACATGCAAGAGGTTTAACTTTGACAGAAAATGGAGAGTATGTTTTTAAAACCGCTCATGAAGTAATAAGCAAATTAAAAGAGGTCGAAACATCTTTATCAGATCAAAAAAATCATCCAACTGGAAAGCTCACTATAACAACTGTAAGAAGCTTTGGAACCCATTGGTTAACCCCAAGGATTCAGGAATTTATGCAACTCCATCCAGAAATTGAGGTGGAATTAATATTTGATGATAAGGAACTAGATTTAAGTACAAGACAAGCTGATATAGGTATTTTTATGAGAAGACCTAAACAATTAAACTATATTCAGAAGAAATTAATAGATATTAACTACCATATCTATGGTTCTAATAAGTATTTAGAGAAATATGGTATGCCAAAAACAATAGCAGATTTAAATAAGCATAAGTTTATATCTTTTGGCAGAGGTACGCCTTCTCCAGTATTCAATCCTGATTGGGCTTTAAAAGTGGGTATTAAAGATAATAAAAAGAGAAAATCAGTCATGAAGGTTAACAGCGTCATGGGATTACTTTTAGCTGTTGAAAGTGGCGTTGGATTAGCTGCACTTCCGGACTATTTAAGCTATCAATCAAAGAATATAATTAAAGTATTGCCCAAAGTAGAAGGTCCAATTACAGAAGCTCACTTTGTTTATCCTCAATCAATGAAAAATGTAGCTAGGGTTCAAGCTTTTCGTAATTTTTTATATAGTAAAATATCAGAGTGGGAGTTTTAAAACTCCCCAACAACCTGCGTCATAATTGCAATTGATAATCATTCTCATTGAGAATAGTTATCATTTTCAATAAACAAAAAAATGAAAAAAATAGGAATTATATCGATTATTTTTACTTTAGTTTCTAGTTTGGCGATAGCTAATGAGGTGAATGTATTTAATGCACGACATTATAAAGCTGATGCAGAACTTTATAGCAAGTTCACGAATAAAACTGGAATAAAAGTAAATTTAATTAATGGTAAAGCAGGTGCTCTTGAAAAAAGAATGATTGAAGAAGGAGAGGACTCTGCTGCAGATCTTTATATTACAGCTGATGCTGGAAGATGTGGTACGTTCAAAGCTAAAGGAATGACTCAAGGTGGATTAACTTCTAATGCTATTAAGTCAGCAGTGCCATCAAACTTTAGAACTATGCATTGGGTTGGAGTAGCGAAGAGAGCAAGGATAGTTTACTATGCTCCAGAAAGGGTAACTGGTGCTGAGTTATCTGGATTAACTTATGAAAGTTTAGCCGATCCAAAATGGAAAGGCAGATTAGTAATTAGAAAATCTAGTAATATATATAACAAATCTCTTGTAGCTTCATTAATTAAGAATAATGGAAAAAAAGCTACAGCTGAATGGGCAAAAGGAGTTGTTGCGAATATGGCTAGAACACCCAAGGGTAATGATAGAGCACAAATTATGGCAGTAGCAGCGGGTGAAGCTGACATTGCAGTAGCTAACACTTATTACCTAGCGTTAATGTTATCTGGTAGCAAAGGTGCCGAACAACAAGCAGCGGCTAAAAAAGTTAAAGCATTCTTTCCAAACCAAAATGATAGAGGAACACATATGAATATAAGTTGTGCCGCTATGGTTAAGGGTGCACCCAATAAAGCAAACGCTGTTAAACTTGTTGAGTTCTTATTAACACCTGAGGCTCAAGAACATTTTACAAATAATACATTTGAGTTTCCAATGATTGATGGTGTTTCGCCAAATCCATTAGTAGTGAATAATTTAGGATTAGATTTTAAACAAGATCTAAAAACAAAAGTTTCTAGTTATGGAGCAAAACAAGCAGATGCATTAGAAGTAATGACGGCTGCTGGTTGGAAGTAATAAATGAAAAAACAAAAAAAATTTATTTCTGGTGTCGATTTAAATAAATCTTCAGAAGCATGTTCGCCATGTAAATCGGAGTGTGAAAAAATCGATAAAAGAATGAATCTAAGAAAAATATCTGAAATTAAAACTAAGGAGGTACCGCACATCCTAAAAGTATTTAATTTTTGATTTTCTTAAATAGTGCCTATGATTGATTTAGATTAATCGTGGGCACTTTACTTTATTCATGTTTATAAGGCGGTTTATAATATGAAATTTAACAGTTGGTATATTTCTTCTTTTTTAATTTCTTTAGTGGTACTAATTCCAATTATTACTGTATTTACAAGTTTCTTTGAGAATACTTCTAATTATTANGAAATTTTGAAAAATACTTTTTTGTTGGAGTATATTTTAAATTCATTTATTTTATTAATATCAGTTCTAATATTAACTTTTTTATTAGGAACGGGAACAGCATACCTGGTATCTTTTTATAAATTTCCAGGGAGCGATCTTTTTAAATGGGCATTAATTTTATCCTTCGCAGTTCCACCTTATATTTACGCATACTCGCTGACTGCTTTTTTTGAAAATTATGGAACTGCATTTACTATTTTAAAAAACCTCTTTGGTGATGCAAATTACAACAAAAGTATTCCTAAATTTGACGGTATGTTTGGAGCAATATTGTCTATCTCTTTTTCTTTGTATGCTTATGTATATATTTTAGCTAGAGCTTCATTTCTATATCAGTCGCAAAATATAATAGATTTAGGGAAAAACCTTGGTTTTTCGAAATTTAAATCTTTTTATAGAATTATATTACCCGCAGCAAGGCCCGCAATTGTTGCGGGTTTATCCCTAGTAGCTATGGAGACNTTAGCAGAATTTGGTGCTGTTGATTTTTTTTCTATTAATACTTTAACTACAGGTATTTATAATTCATGGATAACTTTTGATGATTTAGCTTTTGCAAATCGATTGTCCTTCTTTTTATTATTATTCATATTTTCATTATTTATTTTAGAAAATTTATCTAGAAAAAGAGCAAAATATCATTTTAGTTCTAAAGGTGGTTTTAAACAAAAAGAAAAAATTAAACTTTTTGGCAACAAGGCTATTTTTGCAAGTCTGTTTTGTTTTTTAGTATTTTTTTTTAGTTTTATATTTCCATTGGGTCAAATGTTATATTGGACAATAAAATTTCCTGAAAACTTATTTGATTTACAAATAGTAGATCTAATTTTTAATACTCTTTACCTAGTTTTATTATCTAGTATTGTTTTAATAATATTTTCATTGATATCTAATTATGGAAATAGAGTTTCAAAAAATAAAACATTAAATTTTTTGTCTACTCTATCTATTTCAGGTTACGCTATACCAGGGATAATTTTAGCTATTGCCTTCATTTCTTTTATAGCATGGTTTGATAATAGTATAATAAAATTATTAGGTTTCACTTCAATTAAAAAAGTATTTATTGGTTCTATTCTTGGATTAGTTATAGTTTATTTTGTAAGATTTTATTCTTTAGCTTTTAACGGTATTAAATCAGGCTATGAAAAGATAAATATTTCTGTTGATGAGAGTGCTTATTTACTTGGTTATTCTAAAAGAAAAACTTTTACCAATATTCATATTCCATTTTTAAGAAATTCACTTTTGTTTATTCTAATTTTAATTTCATTAGAGATTATAAGAGAACTGCCAATAACATTAATTTTAAGACCCTTTAATTTTGAAACTTTTGCAACTACAGCCTATATTTCTGCTTCAGAAGATTTATTAGAAGCTGCAGCTGTACCTTCATTGTTTTTAATTTTAATTGCAAGTTTATTCATTATAATTACATCTAAATATATTTTAAAAGAAAATCATGAGTAAAAACTTTTTTGAAATTAAAAATGTTGACTTTAGAGTTGGGAATAAAACCAAGGTAAAGGATGTTTCATTTTCTATAGAAAATGAAGGAGATATCATATGCCTTTTAGGTCCTTCGGGTATTGGAAAAACTACAATATTAAGAACTATAGCTGGATTAGAAAACATAAATAAAGGCTCAATAGAATTGAGAGGCAAAACCTTGTCTTCAGAAAAAATAAATGTAGAACCAGAAAATAGAAATGTATCTCTTGCTTTTCAGGAAAATAGTTTATTTCCACATTATACTGTAAAAAAAAATATAATATTAGGCGCTGAAAGAAATAAGAATTCAAAAACCCAGCAAATAAGTTTTGATGAATTAATAGATTTATTTAATATTACTGAAATTTTAAATAAATATCCCCATGAAATTAGTGCCGGAGAAGCCCAAAGAGCATCTCTTGCAAGATCTCTTATTACGAAACCTGATTTATTATTGTTAGATGAACCATTATCAAATGTTGATCAAAGTTTTAAAGAGGAAATCCAAGAGAAATTAAAAAAAATATTAAAGAGTTTCAAGATTACCACTATAATTGTTACGCATGACTCTTATGAGGCTTTTTATTTAGGCTCAAAATGTGGAATAATCTTAAATCATGAGCTAAAACAGTTCGATGATCCTTATAATGTTTATCACTTACCAAACTCGATTGAAGTGGTTAATTTTTTAAATAGAGGTATCCTTATTCCTGCAGAGGTAACAAGCCCTAAAAGCCTTGAAAATAAAGATCTTGGAACAATTACTGGTAATTTTATGAAACCATTTCCTATAGGATCAAAAGTTAAGCTGTTAGTTCAGCCAGAAGACTTACATCACGACGATACAAGTAATTTAAAATTTGAGGTAGTTGATAGAAAATTTAGGGGTACTAATTTTATTTATACCCTCAAAACTCCAAGTAGTACGTTAATTCCAGTATTTGTACATTCTCATCATATTCATCAGCATGAAGTGGATGAAAAATTTGGTATTAAAAGACCAATTCATATTGATCATATAGTTTGTTTTTAGAAGATTATTTATCGCTTACGTATACTGAAACACCTCTAGCGTTTATATCAACATCAAATTTTTTATGTAGGGGTGGGAATGCTCTTTGCGAACAATCTAATCGATCACAAGTTCTACAAGAAACTCCTATNGGAATTTCNGTTTTTTTATCATTAAGATTAANNTTTTCNGTATANACNAANTCNTTTGCATANTTAGCTTCNCAGCCCAAGCCGATTGATAAAATACTTTTTGANTGNCCAAATCTACCAACACCTTTTTCAACTGTTCTTGCGATACAAACATACTTTTCACCATTAGTCATTTTACTTACAGCAGCTTGAATTATTCCTGGTCTTGTAAAAGCAGAATAAACATTCCATCTTGGGCATGCTCCCCCATATCTTGGGATTTCAATACCAGATAAAGAAAATCTTTTTGAAATATTACCTGCTACATCAACCCTCAACATATGAAAAGGTATTCCAGGTAATTTCGGATCTTGTAAGCTTGTTACCCGATGCGCAACTTGTTCAAATGAAGTTGCGAATGTATTTTGCAACAGTTCTAAATCATACTTAAGTTTTTTACATTCAGTATGAAACAATTTATACGGCATTAATATTGCTGCACCACAATAATTTAATAAAGCAATCTGTGTTAAACTTTTTGATTCTTCTGAAGGAAATTTAAATTCTGATAAGTAATTATTAATTACATCGATAGCACCTTCCTGTGCTATCTGTGCTGCAGCATGTAATTTCTTTGTTTCTAATGAGTTATAGTCGCTTAATAAAAGTTCTTTTTTACTTTTATTAAACATTTTAGAAAATGGCTTTGATTCTTCAGGAATTACATCTTTTACAGTAATTGAATATTCTGTTTTCAAAAAATCGCAAAGAGCTATATATCTTGTACGATTATTTACTTGGACTTTCTCAAAAATCTTATTTGCAAAATCTTCAAGTTTTGGAAAATAATTTTTCTTTTCTTGTAAAAAATCAGAAATTACTTCACCAGGAAAACTAGTTTTTCTACTATCAATTATTTTTCCAGAAAGACTTTCAACTTTGTTAATCATTTCATGATCTTTCTCTTTAAATTGATCTCCAAGCTTTATCAAAGCTCTTGCTATCTTTGGATTTGTATTTACAAGATCTTTTACTTCTGGACCGACAATGTCTAAATCCTCAAATAACTGATCATCTAATAGTTCAGAAATATCATTTACTAAATTTAAATCTGATTTTTTTGTTAAATCNGAAAGCTCAATTTTCAGCTCTTCACAGACTTTTAGAAGCAAATCTCCATCAATTTTTCTCTTTCCACTTTCNATTAGATTNAGATAACTAGCAGATATCCCTAACTGCTCNGCTAATTTATTGGCTTGTANGCCCATTTGNCNTCTAAAAGACTTTATTTTAGGCCCTATTTTTAGATCTAATTGACTCATATTTTCTATTTGTAAACTTTGTAAATTATTATTTACAATAAATTTCTATATTTTACAAGCTTTTTAAATAAAAATATAGCATTTGTAAACTTTGTAAATTATAAGATTTACATGAACGATAAAAACAAGATCAAAAACCAAGATAATAAGGCTGAAAACTACAATGAGCCACAGAATCACGAAAATAGATCAGCAATTTATTTAAGAGATGATCATTGTGATTGGGGTTCAAGCGGTATGAATGAGTTTACTAACGAATTTAGTAACGACTAATTGATACTTTTCTAAGTCTTAAAAATCTAACATAATAGGAAAAATTAATGAGCTCAGAAACTAAAGTTTCTTACGATCTAAAAAGATTTGCAGGAATAAAAAGAGATTATACTCCAGAAGAAGTCGAAAGACTTAGAGGCTCAATAAAAATCGAATATTCGATGTGTAAACATCAATCACAAAAACTTTGGAAATTATTAAATACAGAAAATTATGTAAACACTCTTGGTTCATTATCTGGAAACCATGCAGTTCAACATGCAAAAGCTGGACTTAAAGCAATATACTTAAGTGGATGGCAGGTAGCAGCAGACGCAAATAGTGCAGGCGAAATGTATCCTGATCAATCTTTGTATCCTTACGATAGTGCCCCAAAATTAGTTGAGTCAATGAACAATGCACTTACAAGAGCAGATCAAATTCAGCATATGGAAATTAAAGATGGAGACATGAATTCAAAAGATAGAGTAGATTATATGTTGCCGATAATTGCTGATGGAGAAGCAGGTTTTGGNGGACCATTAAATGTATTTGAATTAGCAAAAAAATTTATAAAAGCAGGTGCAGCAGGTGTACACTTTGAAGATCAATTAGCTAGTGAAAAAAAATGTGGACACATGGGAGGTAAAGTTTTGGTTCCAACTGGAACAATGATAAAAAATTTAAAAGCTGCTAGATTAGCTGCTGATATTGCAGACGTGCCATTAATAATTTTAGCAAGAACGGACGCTAATGCTGCTAAACTAATTACAAATGACCATGATGAAAATGATAAACCTTTCTTGACAGGCGAAAGATCACCAGAAGGTTTTTATTATGTTAAACATGGAATTGAACAAGCAATTTCAAGAGGCTTAGCTTACGCACCTTATTCTGATTTAATTTGGTGTGAAACTGCAACTCCTAATTTAGAAGAAGCAAAAAAATTTGCTGACGCAATACATGAAAAGTATCCAGGTAAAATACTGGCATATAATTGTTCTCCATCTTTTAATTGGAAAAAACATTTGTCAGATGCGGAAATTTCAACATTCCAACAAAAAATTAGTGAGATGGGTTATAAGTTTCAATTTATTACTTTAGCTGGTTTTCATACACAGAATATTGCAATATTTGAACTAGCTGAGAAATATAAAAAAGAAGGAATGACTGCTTACTCAAGAATACAAGAACAAGAATTTGCTAGAGAAAAAGATGGATATACAAGTGTTAAGCATCAAAGAGAAGTTGGAACTTCATATTTTGATGCAGTTTCAAATACTATAAGTGGTGGTAAAAGCTCAACTACAGCCATGGAAGGCTCGACAGAGTCAGAACAATTTTAATCTAATAAACAAATTTAGTTTATAACCCTAGTTTTTTACTAGGGTTATAATTTTTTAATGCTATAATAATTTTGAGGGGTGTCTTATTTAGACTGAGAATATACCCTAATAACCTGTCCGGTAATTCAGAAAGGGAGAAATGGATAAAATTAACTTTTTAAGTCAATCAGCATCATTAACAATAGTTATAATTATAAGCTTAATCTTTACTTTAGTTGGATTAGCATACTCAAAAAANTACCAAGGTATTAACAANTATTTAACAGCAAATCGAAATATAGGTTTTTTTTCATTAAGCACAAGTTTAGTTGCNTCAGCTCTAGGTGCATGGATATTATTTGGTCCTGCCTCAGCAGCAACTTGGGGAGGAATAGGAGCTGTAATTGGATACTCATTAGGTACAGCATTTCCAATGATATTTTTAATCTCACTAGGCAAAAAGATTAGAAGAAATTTTCCAAAAGGATCAACTTTAATTGAATTTTTAAGAAAGAGATTTGGNAAGAGTTTATTTAAATTAATTTTATTAATGACTGTATTTTATATGTTTGTATTTTTATGTGCAGAAGTTACAGCTGTTGCNATTTTAATNAATTATATATCGGGAACAGAATTATGGATTACAGCACTAATAATATTAGTAGGAACTTTAACATACACTCTTTATGGTGGGTTAAGAGCCTCTATATTTACTGACAACATCCAGATGGTCGTAATTATAGCTCTTTTTTTAATCTCGGTCTTTTACTTAACTTCCTTTACTGGCGATCAATTCTCTTTTTCATTCATTAAAGAGAGGAGTCCACATTTGTTAAGTAGCAACTATATTCCTAATTATACAGCCGGGTTTACTTTTTTTATAGCGGTAGCCGCTACGAATCTTTTTCATCAAGGTAACTGGCAAAGAGTTTATGCTGCTAAAAATAACGAAATATTAGTTAAAAGTTTAATTGTTGCATTCATAGTGATTATTCCGATCGTATTTTTTATGGGATTTAGTGGTTTGGTAGCAATATCTTTGGACCCAAGTGTTACACCTGACTTAGGATATTTTTCACTATTATTAAAGGATCAAACTAAATTTTTATCATTAATTATTATTATTTTAGGTTTGTCACTAACAATTAGCACTGTTGATACTTTGGTAAATGCAATTTCAAGCTTGATTGTTGTTGATGGAAAAGCAACATTTAACTTTAAAACTAAAATTAATTATTTGAGACTATCTAAATATTTCATAATTATTTTATCAATTATTGCATTCTTTATTGCATCAAGAGGATTTAGTGTTTTGTATTTATTTTTATTAGCAGATTTATTCTGTTGTGCATTTGTACTTACAGTTTTTTATAGTTTTTATAATAAAAATCTAAATGAAAAAGTGGCATACATATCTATAATTATTGGTTTAGTTGGTGGATTTCTTTTATTCCCGATGCCTGATTTTTCAAAAAGTTTGTTAGTTGGATATATTCTGCCTGTAGATTTTTTTTCACCTTTTGTTTCTCAATCATTATTATTTTTATCATTTATAGTTGCAACATTTTTACCAATAATAAGCTGGAAGTTAAGATAATTTTTAAAAAAAAGAAATTTGAATTAAAGTATTTTAATTTTTAAATCTTCTTTTCTTGAATTTATTTTTTCCAAATTTTTTAAAAGAAAAATTTTTAGGTCTTTTTCTGTTTTTGANTTTTTTTCTTCTATCTGATCTATGATTTTGAGAATTTGATTCATTTTTAAAAAACTTTCCTTTTTTTTTAAAACTTCTATTTTTATTTTTTTTTGAACTTTTNAAACNATTATCTAATTTAAAATTTGGATTGATTAATTTTTGTATTTCCCTCCAGTTTCTTTGGTCATTATTTGTTAAAAAAGTTATTGCAGATCCCTCTTTACCGGCTCTTCCAGTTCTTCCTATTCTATGTATATAATCCTCAGGAACTTGTGGTAGATCAAAATTAATTACATGTTGAATTAGTGGAATATCNAAACCTCTAGCGGCAACATCNGTTGCAACAAGTATTCTATGNTTTCCTGANCTGAAACCCCTGATGACTCTGTCNCTTTTACTCTGTCTTAAATTACCATGGATTGCTTCAGCAGANTGATCATCAAATTTTAACTTTTTAACAATTTTATCAGCTCCATGTTTAGTCTTAACAAAAACTAATATTGATCCCTTTCTCTCAAAAAGTTGATCAATTAAATCAGAGTATTTTTTTTCCTGAACNGTTTGNAGAATTTCTTGTTTAATTTTTTCAATTGGAGTTACGAGNGAACCTACAGAAATTCTATCTGGATTATTTAAATACNTTTGTGAAATCCTAAGAATGTTACTTGGTAAAGTAGCTGAAAATAATAAAGTTTGATGATTTTTTGGTATGAACTTTAAGATTAATTCAATTTGAGGTGTAAAACCCATATCAAGCATTCTATCTGTTTCATCTAAAACAAGATAACTTACCTTAGACAAATTTAAACTTCTTCTTTTAAGATGGTCATTAATTCTTCCTGGNGTGCCAACTATAATTCTNGCTCTTTTATTTAATTGTTTTAATTGTCTATGCATACTCTCTCCACCAATTAATAAAGCATGACCAATATTTATTTTTTCAGACTTAAGTTTTAAAATCGTATTCATTACTTGGCTTGCAAGTTCACGTGTNGGGCAGATAATTAGACCAGCTGCATCCTTATTTAAAATTAATTTATTTATTAATGGAATTGTAAANGCNAANGTTTTCCCTGTNCCCGTCTGAGCGGTTCCAAGAATATCTTTGCCACTTAAAGCAACTGGGATTGACTGACTTTGAATTGGAGTTGGTTTAATAAAATTCGAATTCTTTAAAGTACTCTTTAAATTTATATCTATTGGTAGTTCATTAAAGTTTATCATTTTGTATTTTAAATAAATTACCAGAACCCTTATATACTTTAGTGATAATTACAATGAATCCTTCGTTCAATTACCACTTTAAATAAATGTTAAAATGGTCAATTTGTAACTTGTAAGGGATGATAATACTTATATTATACAGTCAATATGCTTAGTTATATTGTTCCTTTTATAGTATTGATTTTAGTAGTTGTCTTTATTCATGAATATGGACACTATTATTATGCTAAAAAATATGGTGTTGGAATCACTGATTTTTCTATTGGATTTGGTAAAGAAATATTTGGTTGGAACGATAAGTCTGGAACTAGATGGAAAATTTGCTGGATACCGTTAGGAGGTTATGTAAAGTTTTTTGGCGATAGAAATGTTTTTTCTCAAGCAGACCACGAGGCAATATTGAAAAAATATAATGAAGAGGAAAGAAAAAAACTATTCACTTTAAAACCACTTTATCAAAGAGCAATTATTGTTGCAGCCGGACCAATTGCTAATTTTATATTAGCTGCATTTATTTTTTTATTTATATACATGTTTGTAGGAAAAGATTTCACACCTGCGGTAATTAATGAAGTTCAAGTTGAGAGTCCTGCTGAACAAGCGGGTTTAAAGAAAAATGATGTAATATTAGAGATAGATGGAACAGAGGTAAATAGTATTCTTGATGTATCCAAATTAATAACAATGTCCACATCTGAATTGATTGATTTTAAAGTATCGAGATACGATCAAGATTTATTGTTAAAAATTAAACCAAATATTATCTTAACTGAGGATAATTTAGGAAACAAAATTAATAAAAGAGTAGTTGGTATAACGTTAGGTGCTCAAAACAATCAAGTTAATCATGTTAAGCTTGGACCTGTCAAAGCTTTATACTACTCTGCATATGAGGTTTACTTTGTTACTTCCTCAACATTAAAATATTTAGGCTCTATGATTTTTGGGAATGCTGATACATCTCAATTAGGTGGACCAATTCGTATTGCCAAAATCTCAGGTCAGGTGGCGCAATTTGGAATCATTCCTTTTTTAAGCATGATGGCTTATATCTCAATAAGCTTAGGTCTAATTAATTTATTTCCCATACCATTGTTAGACGGTGGTCATTTAATGTTTTATGGATTTGAAAAGGTTTTAGGAAAGCCACTAAGCCAAAAAACTCAGGAAGGTTTTTTTCGAATCGGAATGTTTTTATTATTGTCGTTAATGTTTTTTGCAACATTNAATGATCTTAAAGATTTAGGTTTATTTTAAAGGGTTTTAAAGACCTTAAATAATTCAATAAAATCAACGTTTTTTATACACAATATATTGTGTGGAAAAACAAGTTACGNACTAAAAAAAAGCTTGTAAAATGGACAATATTGTTAAGTATGTAATTAACCTTTAAAACCGGAGCTAAAATGAACAAAAAACAACTGATAGCAAAGCTTTCTGGCAGCTTAAATTTAAGTAAAGCTGATGCAGAGCGTACTTTTGATACTATTACCAACACTATACTGGATGCTTTAAAAGGCGACGATTCAGTAAAAATTGCAGGTTTTGGTACTTATAAAGTAGCTAAAAGAAAAGCCCGAATTGGACGTAATCCAAGAACAGGAGAGCAGATTCAAATCGGAGCATCGCAAAAAGTTAAGTTTTTGCCAGCTAAAGCACTAAAAGAAATTTTTAATAAATAATTTCTTCAAACAGCCTTTATTGAGAATATCGATAAAGGCTGTTTCTATATGCAAATTATGCATATCTATATTTTCTAATCAACATTAGTTTTAAATAAAAAAGAAAATATAAGAACCTCTTTAATAACAGGGAGGTTTTATGAAAAAACTTATTAATAAATTGGTTGGTCCCGTCGTAGGTTTGCTATTTTTAATGAATATGACTAGCACCGCCTATGCAGACACAACTGTTTCAGCAGAAGTTAGCTTTATTTTTAATACACTACTTTTCTTAATATGTGGTTTTTTAGTTATGTTTATGGCCGCAGGATTTGCGATGTTAGAATCAGGAATGGTTACATCTAAAAGTGTATCAGTAATTTGTGCGAAAAATATTGGGCTATTTTCAATAGCTGCAATAATGTTCTGGTTAGTAGGTTACAATTTAGCGTACGGTATTCCAGAAGGTGGATATATCGGTAAATTTGTACCGTGGTCAGATGCAAGCAAAATAGGTACTGGTTATGCAGATGGTTCAGATTGGTATTTCCAAATGGTATTCTGTGCAACTACAGTATCAATTGTTTCTGGAACTTTAGCAGAGAGAATTAAACTATGGCCATTCTTTTTATTTGCTGCAATTTTAGCAGGTATTATTTATCCAATAGTAATGGGTTGGCAATGGGGAGGTGGCTGGTTAGCCGCTCGTGGTTTCTCAGATTTTGCAGGCTCAACTCTTGTACACTCTACTGGAGGAGCAGCAGCATTAGCTGGTGCAATCATTTTAGGTCCTAGACTTGGTCGATTTAACAAAAAAGGCGAGGCTGCTGCGATTAAGCCATTTGCNGCGTCATCTATACCATTAGTAACATTAGGAGTATTTGTACTTTGGTTAGGTTGGTTTGGATTTAATGGTGGATCACAATTAGCAATGGGAACAGCTGATGATGCAATTGCAGTGTCAAAAATTTTCATTAATACTTTATTAGCTGGTGCTGGAGGAGTTATGGCAGCAGGAGCGGTTACAAGATTATCAGGAAAAACTGATGTTGTACAAATGCTCAATGGATGTATTGGTGGTTTAGTAGCAATTACAGCAGAACCTTTATTGCCTTCACCATTAGCTGCAATAATGATTGGAGCAGTTGGTGGAATAATAGTTGTGTATGGTACTAAATTCTTATTCGCAATGAAGATTGACGATGTAGTTGGTGCTGTGCCAGCGCACTTATTCGCAGGTATTTGGGGGACATTAATCGTCCCTGCAACTAACTCAGGTGCTAACTTTGGAACTCAATTACTTGGAGTACTTTCAATTAACATATTTGTATTTGTTGTTGCATACATAGTATGGTCCCTAATGAAAGTTACAATGGGTATTAGATTGAGTAAAGAAGCAGAGATGAAAGGAACAGACGTTTCTGAGACTGGAGTTATTGCGTACTCAATTAGAGATTAGTTAACGAATAAATCCCTTTTTAGTTAGTTAGCTATAAGAAAGGCCCGAGAAATCGGGCCTTTTTTTTTATTCATATTTATTTTCGTCCCATAATTTCTTGTAATCGATGAATGGAGATAAACCATATCCAGAATTGATATTTGTAATATGCACCGCTAGTGATTTAATAGGAGAAATACAAATCTCTTTTTCGTAAATTTCATAAAAATATTTTTCCCATGGATTATTTAAATCTTCACATGTTTTAAAAAAAATATCCCAGTATTTATCAACAAAAGATTTTGGTACCATAAAAGTCATGAGTGTTTTTGAAATGGTTCTCCAATGCCTATTACTACCAATTAATAAGCTAGTTTTCTCATTATCCATATATAAGAAGGGATAATCAGCAGGACATATAAACAATTCCTTTTTAATTTGAGATGAAATTCTCTCATAGGAGGAGACCATTTCATCTAAAGCACTCTCAATGTGAATATAATCATCCTCTAAAAAATAAATTAAATCTTCTCCTTCATTTTTCCCGATTTCAAAAGCACGAAGTAAAGTTGATAGATTTGAAAAAGTTTCCCTCTTTTCTTGTTTTTTTATTATATTTTCATGTATTGAAAGATCGTGATTAATAATCTCTACTTCAATATTTCCAGATTTAAGCAAATTCTTTATTTTATCTAAATTTTCATTACTNGANTTATCATCAATTATTTTTAATTTTACTTTAACTTGAGGATTATTTTTATTTAAATATTTAATAGATCTGATTACTGAATAAAGTGATCTACAAACATATTCAATTTTAGGCTCATCAAAAACTCTTTTTCTATTTTGATTCCACATCTCAACATTTGTATTAGTCCTAAATATGATTAATAAAGATTTTATTTTTCTAGTCAGCTCAACTTCTCCGAGAGGCAAAACAATTGATTTTTTTAAATTAGATAAATTCTCATTTAATTCTTTGTTCAAAGTTGGAGATTTAAATTCATTTTGATCTATAAGCTCGAAGTCTAGAGATTTAGCTATTTTAATAAAAAACTTTTTTAGGATGTTTTTTTTCATTTTTTTTGATATTAACAACTTAAATTATAATGACTATAAAATCATCACAAAATCTTGTCGAAGAGGCACTAAAAGAAATTAATACCATCTCACCCGAGGACGCATTGAAAAAAATTAATGATAATAAGTGTAATTTAATTGATATAAGAGATATTAGAGAACTTCAAAACTCTGGTAAGGTTGAAAACTCCATACATATACCTCGGGGCATGTTAGAATTCTGGATGGATCCAAATAGTGCTTATTTCAAAGAAGGTAAAATTGATATGGATAAAGAATTAGTTTTATTTTGTGCTGGAGGATTGAGATCTGCTTTAGGAGCAAAATCATTAAAGGATATGGGTTTTGAAAAAGTTTCTCATATTGATGGAGGTTTTGGAGCTATGAAAAATAAAGGTTTTAAAATAACTTAGGATCAGTCAAACAAAGATATTCTCTTTGAATAAAAAATTCTTATTATCCAATATAAGAACAAACCCAACACCCCAATAAAGTATGTAATTATTAATGGTAGTATGACTAAAAATTTGTTAATTAATAATTTCTGACTATCTCTAACAATCCAAGAGCCACAAAATAAATTGACAGCCAAAAAATGTGTCCAGAATGTAATAAGGAAAAAATTATCACTGAATAGGTCCTTAAGCTCACCCATACCCAAATATAAATTAAAATTATTTAAAAAATTATAATCAAATTGATAAAGTAAATATAATAAATAGGTATATACCGATGCTAAAACCAAATAGGGAAATATTGAAATTACCAAATACTTACAAATGCTTGATTGAGGGAAAATAATAAGCACAAACCAGAATGGCAGAACCCCAATGTTCAACCATAGATATATCATTTCCATACTAAAAAAATCAGAAATTTGTTCGATCATAAAAAAATATAATATATTAAATTACTGAATGATTCCTATTAAAAATAAAAAAAAGTCTTTAGAAGTGACTGTTGATGAAATGCGTAATTTTTCACTGGTTTATATTGAAAAATATGCACCATCAAAGCAACAGTTAAAGACCTATTTGTTAAAAAAATACCTAAAGACAAAGATACCAAATATTAACAAAAAAAATATTAATGATCTAATTGATGTTGTTTTAGAAGATTTAGAAAAATCAAAGTTTGTTAACGATAAGTTTTACTCAAAATCTAAAGCTGAAAGCTTGATAAGAAGAGGCAGTTCAATAAATAAAATTCGTAATTACTTAATATCTAAGGGAGTTCAAGACAAATATATATCAGATACTATTAACGATATTAAGGACAACAATGAGGATCAAGATTTCTTTTCAGCAATAAAAGTTTGTAAAAAAAAAAGAATAGGACCGGCAAGAATAGAGGATAATAGACCCTTATTTTATAAAAAAGACATAGCCGTGCTTGCAAGGTCAGGCTTTGACTTTGAAACATCAAAAAAAGTGATGGATTTAAATAAAGATGAATATTCAAAAATTATAAATTTACTTTAGTAAATTTATTTTCTATCTTTTAAGTGATTTTGACCATCATTAATTCTCACATCTAAATTAAATAATTCTTGAGGACTTATTCCATCTAAACAACCTACATTTATTCCATAGGTATTAGGATCACTTCTTCTTTGACTGTGAGTACTGATCCCACAAACATTACAAAAAAAATGTTTAGCAACATTAGTGTTAAATTGATAAAATGTAATATCTTTTTGTCCTTTTACAATCTCAAGATTTTTCTTTGGAACAATTGCTATTATAGTTCCTTTCCTTTTACACATTGAACAGTTACACCTGTAAAGATCATTTAATCCATTGGTAAGTTTGACATCAATCTCAACATTTTTACAATGACATGTTAATTTTTGTTTTATACTGTTTTTAATGTTTAAATAATAATTTATTTTATTTTTTATATAATTTTTAACAAAAACAAAAATCAAAAGACCAAAAATAGATACAGAAACAATGATAATTAATATTATTCTTAATTGTTCACTCATTACAAATTATTAGATCTTTTTAAAATTAAACTGGGATTTTTAAAATCCTTTTTCCCATAAATAATTTCATTTCCTTCATGATCTGTTATAATTCCTCCAGCATTTTCTAGGATAGCATGCCCTGCAGCAATATCCCATTCAGATGCCCTTGGTTCAGCAACATATAAATCGAATTCCCCAGTTGCAACTACACAAAATTTTAAAGAACTTTTCATTCTTACATGACTAGTTACACCAAATTTATTATGTATTTGTAAAATTTCAGGCTTCAGATTTTTAGAATATGCAACAGCTATAACTTGGTCGTTTGGAGTTTTTTTTTCACACTGAATTTTTTTTTCTTTTTTATCAGAAAATTCAAAGCTAAAATCTTTTCCGTATGAATAAAATAATCTATCTTTAGCAGGAGCGTATATTATTCCCATTATTGCTTTATTATTAATAATTAGACCAGCGTTTAAAGTAAATTCATCTCCATTGTTTATATAGTCATATGTGCCATCAATAGGATCAATTAACCAAAAATTTTTCAATTTAGTATTTAGTTTATTCTTAGAGCTCTCTTCAGAAACAATTGGAATTTCAGGTGTAAGATTTGTTATTTTCTCAGTTAATATTTTATCAACTTCCAAATCTCCATTTGTAACTGGAGTTTGGTCGTCTTTGATCTCTTTTTTAAGACCTATTCTTCTAAGCTCAAGAGATAATTTTCCAGCAGATAAAAAAGTATCAACCAGCTCGTAATTTATTTTTTTAAGTTTTTTTTGATCCATTAATTTT
>NZKC01000024.1 GCA_002692475.1 Candidatus Pelagibacter sp. | reverse complement strand
TGTAAATCAAATTGCTACTTCTTTAGTATCTCAAGCTGAACATGATCCCGATAGCCAGTGTATACTAGTTACAAAACAAAGAAGTTTAATAATCAAAGTAAAAAAAGAAATGAACAAAATTTTAAATAGTATTCCTCGAAAAAAAATTGCTATTAGTTCTTTAAAAAAGAACGGCTTAGCAATAAAAGTATATTCTGATAAGCAAGTTATTGATGTAATAAATGAATTGGCTCCTGAACATTTAGAATTAAATGTAAATAATTATAAAAAATATGAAAAAAAAATCATAAATGCTGGAAGTATTTGTAATGGTAGATTTACTCCAATGAGCCTCTCAGATTATACGGTTGGTACAAACCATGTTTTACCAACATCCGGTTCAGCAAAGTTTAGCTCAGGACTAAGTTTAAGTGAATTTGTTAAAAAAATATCTATTGTTACTCTTAGTAAATTAGGGGTAGAAAAAATTGGAAATCCAGCTATAACTCTTTCCGAGTTTGAGGAGTTATTTGCTCATACTCAAAGTATAAAATCAAGAATGAGGAGAAATTAGGTTTGTCAAAACAAGATCTATTGCAATTTAATGGTCAAGTAATTGAGTTGCTTAAGAACGCTATGTTTCGTGTAAAATTAGAAAATGGACATATGGTTACAGCACATACAGCTGGCAAACTAAGAAAAAATCGTATTCGAGTACTCCAAGGAGACAATGTTACTGTAGAAGTAACTCCTTACGATTTAACTAAAGGAAGAATCATTTTTAGATTTTAATATTAGGGTCTCTGGTGTAGCTGGTGCGCACGAACGCCTGAAAAGCGTTAGGACCTGGTTCGTTTCCAGGGGGACCCACCTTAAAATCATTAATATTAATAAGAATAATACCCTTGCAATAAATTTTAAAATCTAATAATTAGTCTTCAGCTAATTTAGCTATAAGTTAACAACAAGAAGAAAGAGTAAAACAAGTATGAGTACATTAAACGGGAAGGTCAAGTGGTTCAACGGTAAGAAGGGCTACGGATTTATAGAAAGAGAAGACAAAGAGAAGGACGTGTTCGTTCATGCGAGCGCAGTTAGAGATGCAGGACTTCGTTTTTTAAATGAAGGTGATGAACTGCAATTTGAAATAGAAGATGGCCCAAAAGGACCTTCAGCTGTTAAGCTTCAAAAAAAATCTTAATTTTTCAATAAATATATAATTTGTATAGGTGTCACTAGTCATTTGGCTAGTACCCTATGCAATTAATTCTTGCATTAAACTCTTTTAATGTTAAATAACCTACCAATGATTAAAAAAGTAAACATCTCAAAAGACACTCACAGACATCACTCACATGGCTGCTAAGCCAGCTATTAATCATTTTAAAATTTAAATTTAATAACAATTAGTATAAAATATAGAAAGGCCCTGGTGGTGAAATGGTTATCACGAAAGTTTGTGGAACTTTAGTTTTTGGTTCGATCCCAAGCCAGGGTACCAAAAAATGGAAAAAAATAAAAAACTTATACCTGGATTACCTACAGGTTTTGAAGATAGATGGGGCAAAAAATTATACCTTAAGAAGGAACTCATTAAGTTAATTGAGGAAAATTTTATAAAATATGGTTTTGAACCATTAGAGACGCCATCATTTGAAATTAGTTCAAATATAGGATCATTTCTTGCAGATGATGACAGTAATCCTATGTCTGATGTTTTTACTTTTAATGATGGAGAAAAAAATATTACACTTAGATATGATTTATCCAGTCCTTTAGCTAGGTTCGTTGCACAGAATAACCAAGAACTTCCACTTCCTTATAAACGTTATGCTATACAAAACGTTTTTAGAAACGAAAAAGCTGGCAATGCTCGTTATAGAGAATTTACTCAAGCGGACTGCGATATAGTTGGAAATGTAAATCCATCTCAATCAAATGCGGAATTATGTAATTTAATTGCAAGTACATTAATTAATTGTGGTCTTAAAAAAGATCAATTTATTATTAATGTGAGTAATCGAAAAATAATTCAAGGTTTATTGGAGGATTTAAAAATTCCAGAAGAAAAACAACTTAAAGTAATGAGAGCAATCGATAAGCTTGATAAACCTGGTTTTGGATTAAAAGGTGTTGAAGATTTATTGAAAAAGGAAAGAAAAGATAAAAGTGGAGCGGTTACAAAAGGTGCAGATTTAAATAATGATCAAGTATTACAAATTATTAATTTTTTGAAAATTACAGAACTTAAAGAATTAAAGAAAAATTTTAAAAATCCTTTAACCCAACAGGGTATTAATGAGATNGAGGAATTATATGATGTTTTAACCTATGGTGATTTTATCGATCAGGTTAAAACAAATTTCACAATTGTTAGAGGACTAGCATATTATGATGGGTTTTGTGTTGAAACTAATCTTAAATTTAAAGTGTCGAACAGNAAAGGTAAAGAAGTTGATATTGGAAGCATATGTTCAGGTGGACAATATAATAAGTTAATTTCGAGATTTAAAGGAGTAGATATTCCAGGTACAGGATTTAGCATTGGAGTAGATAGATTATTGTTTGCTATTTTGCAGTTAGATCAAATAAAAATCAAAGATCAAAAACCAGTAATTGTATGTGTAATGGATAAAAAATATATNAAAAATTACTATGGAATTTTAAAAATTTTAAGAGATAACGATATTAATTCAGAAATTTTTTTAAATAGCGACAAAAATCTTGGAAAACAATTGACCTATGCCAATAAAAAAGGATGTCCCGTCGCGGTAATTTTTGGAGAAAATGAATTTAAAAATAACTCTATTACAATAAAGAATTTATTAGGACCAAAAGAAGAAAATAATCAAATTACAATTCCAAAAGAAAANTTAATTAATGAAATTAAAAAATTTATCTGAAAAAATCCTTANATCAGTAAAAACNATGGGTTTTAAATATATAGAATTACCTTCAGTAATTGAAGCAAATCATATTGTTAAAAGATCNGGGGAAAATTTTAGAAAGTTTATATTTTCATTTTCNGATCAAAATGGAAATGAATTATGTTTAAGACCTGATTTAACGATTGTTTCGTGTTTGAGATATTTGGAAAATAAATTTAAGGGAAAAGAAAAAATATTTTATAGTGGACAGGCATATAGAAAATCTCAAAATAAAAAAGATTCAATTATAAGAAATCAAATTGGATTTGAGATAATCGGCTCACAAAATGAAAAAAATGATGATAAAGAGATAATAAATACTTCTTTGAAATCATTAAAAAATTTAAAATATTCATCTGGGACATTAACACTTGGTAANGTTGAGATATTCAATACTNTAATATCTAAATTAGATATTCCAAAAAGATGGAAGTTAAGACTTTCTAGACATTTTTGGAGAGANGAATATTTCAATGACTTATTNAAAAGATTAGAAACAAATTCAGATGTNGACCCAACGATTGTTGAAATTGATAAAAAACGTTATTTTAAAATGTTGAAAGAAAATAAATCATCAATTATTGCCGGTAGATCTATAGAAGAAATTTTGAGTAGATTTGAAAAAAAAATTAAAGACCCAAGACGNCCAAGTAAAGGAAAAAATGTATCAAAAATTATTAAAGAATTTTTAAAAATCAAATGTCCAATCAATAAAGCTGCAGGAGAGTTAAATAAATTTTTTAAAAAATATAAAATTAATCTAGTTGTAGACCAAAANTATTTTCCTATATCAAATAATAAAATTTCAAAACTTAATGTNGTTTTTTCAACATCNTTTGGAAGACAACTTGAATATTATACAGGAATGGTTTTTAAAATTGATATTAAATTAAAAAACAAAGTGACGAATATTTATAATGGNGGAAGATATGATCATTTAATTTCTGATCTAGGATCAACAAAAGAAATACCTGCTGTTGGAGCTGCAATAAATTTAAATAATTAACTTATGAAAAATATAATCAATATAGGAATTCCAAGTAAGGGCAGGTTAAGAAAAGANGTTTTAAATATTTTTAAAAATAAAAGATTAAATCTTATTTCAGAAAGAGGAAAGAGGGATTTAATTGGTTCANTTAAAAACATAAAAAATGTAAAAATACTTTATTTACATGCAAGAGAAATAGTTGAAAGATTGGGTGATGCCTCTTTAGACATTGGCTTTTCAGGGTATGATTTACTTAGAGAAAGTGAAATCAATACGCAGAAAAAAATTAATGTTGTAAAAAAATATGAATTTGGAAAAGCAAATTTGGTTGTTGCTATCCCAGATCCATGGATTGATGTTCAAACAGTAGCAGATCTTGAGGAAATTGCGTTTGAATTTAGAGATAAAAAGAAAAAAAGATTAAGAGTTGCAACAAAGTACCCAAATTTAACTAGAGAATTTTTGTTTTCAAAAGGCGTTACACAATTCCAAACTGTTGAAAGCTTAGGTGCTACTGAAGCATATCCTTTTACAGGTTCTGCTAATTTAATAACAGATATTAGNTCTACAGGAGAAACAATTAAAAGTAATAATTTACGTATTTTAAAGGATGGTCAAATTTTAAAATCCCAAGCATGTATTTTTGTATCAAAAAAAAATTTAAAAAAAAACGGAATAAAAAAATTGGTTAAATTACTTTCTAAGTAATTTATCCTTGAAATAAATCAGAATTATTTTAATAACATCNAAATTTCTTATAACTGCATAAAGGGTTATAATACATCCTATTATAAANATAATTTTTAAAATTAGATATAATTCCATAAAAAACCTTTATAATATAAGTTACGAATCATGGACATAATTTTATTAATTATTTTATTCTTATTGCTTGGAGCGACTTTAGCGANTTTATACNTTAGCCTAAAATCTAAAACATCAGGTGATAACAAGGAAAGAGAAGAAATTTCCAATCTAAATGCGGAAATAGTAAGACTAAAAGATACTTTAAATACTACTATTAATAATTCTCTGGGTTCAATGTCGACTTCATTTAATGCTTTATCNAGTGGAGTTACAAAAGATATGACTGAAGCTTTAACAAAAGTGGATGAAAAAGTTGGAAATTTTAACCAGCAAGTTCAGTTATTAAATCAAAGCCAAGAGGGGATTACAAAAATTTTGGCAGGTGTCAAAAAATATGGGGTTTTAGCAGAATACAGTCTTGATGCTTTAATTAAGGATCTATTGCCTGCATCTCAGTTCATGAAAAATGTTAAGATGAAAGAGGACACAAATGAAAATGTCGAATTTGCGATTAAACTTCAAGGAGATGTTTTGGTTCCAGTAGANTCTCACTTTCCTATAGAAAAATTAAAAGCAATCACCGATTCTTATGAAGCTGATGATAAAAAAGCAGCAGCTGATGCAAGAACAAAGTTAGCAGGTGCTTTTAAGATTAAAGCAAAAAGTATTAATGAGAAGTATATTGTTCCTCCAAAGACAACTGATTTTGCCATAGTATACGCACCAACAGANAGTCTTTATAAAGAATTAACAGAATATCAGGACCCAAACACTAAAGAATTATTAACCCAAGAATTAATGAAAAAATATAAAATAGTAATTTGTGGGCCCAATACTCTTTCAGCTTATTTACAATCTCTGCATATGGGCTTTCAGTCTTTNAAAGTTCAAAAAGGAGCCACAGAAATATATAATCATCTTAAAAATATTACGACAAGATTTGGTAAACATTTTGATAATATTATTAATCTAAGAAAAAAATTAGAGGAAGCAATGACTGTAGTAGATAAATTTGGAACTGATGCAAGATCAATTACTAGAACTCTAGAAAATATTAAAGATCCCGAGCAAGTTGAAATAGCAGTAAAAAACGAGAACGTAGAAAAATTTGTTGATCGTTCAAAACAAGCAAAAAATTAATTTCATTTTTTTTTAATTACTCATATAAACAATAAAATGAAATGGAATAACAAGTTTAATTATTTAAAATATTCTAGATCAAATGAGGGTGGGCTAAGAAAATATTTATTTGGAGACCATAAACTTCCAAGTGTTACGTCTATTTTAAGCGCTACTAAATCTGAAGAAGATAAAGCATCACTCGAATTATGGAAGAAAAGAGTAGGTTATAAAGAAGCAAATAGAATAAAAACTGAAGCTAGCAGTAGAGGCTCCTCTATGCATACATATATTGAAGACTATTTACGAGGAAGAGTTAATGAAAGTTTTTTTGAGAGTAATGAGCAATATAAAAATATGGCTAGAGAAATTATTGAAAAAGGAATCAAGGGAAAAATAGAAGAAATTTATGGAATAGAGGAAACATTATATTATCCAGAAAAGTATGCTGGTACTGCAGATTTAATTTGCAAATATCAAGGCCAAGATGTTTTAGTAGATTTTAAACAGTCAAATCGACCAAAGAAATCAGATTATATTCAGGATTATTTTTTACAACTTGGGGCATATACTTTAGCTCATGATGTAGTGCATGGAACAAAAATGAAAGCTGGAATAATTCTTTTATGTACTGTGGATAACTTATTTCAAGAATTTAAAATAGAAGGCGCTGAATTAGAAATGTATCAAAATTTATTCTTAGGAAGAGTNAAAAAATTTTATGAAATAAATAATATTACTTGACTTTGATCATTCAATTATTAAAAGCAATATTGTTAACTAATAGCTACTTGTTTAGATGCAGATNGTTAATATCAAATAATTTCAATCTAAACATTGCTATAAAAATAAAGGAAATATGAACTTAGTTATTTGGGATATTGAATCATCAAGTGCCAATACTGATTTTGGAAGTATTATTGAAATTGGCGGTATACTGGTTGATGAAAATTTTAAGGAAAAAGATCGATTTAATTTAAGATGTCGCTTACCAGAAGGAGAAATTCCTCAAGCAATGGCCTTAATAGTTAATAAAACAAGTATTGATCAGTTAACAAAGGTAAATTTAAGCCATTACCAAATGTTAGGGGAGGTAGAGAAAATATTCAAAAAATGGAGTCCGGCAATTTTTCTTGGATGGTCTAATATAGGTTTTGATGATGAGATGATAAGAAAAGAATTTTTTAAAAGTATAAGATATCCATATATTACTAATGCAACACCCAATAAACGGCATGATGGACTTAATATAGCAAGAGGAGCTTATGCTATAGATCCATCAGTTCTTGAAACAGAAATAAATGAAAAAAATAATCCAGTTTTTAAGCTTGAATCTTTAAGCCGAATGAACGGCTTTGATTCAAGCGATGCCCATTCAGCACTTGTAGACTCTCAGCTGACTTGCAAGGTATTAAATTTAATCAAAACAAGACAACCAAACACTTGGAACAACTTTCTGAGAACTGCAAATAAATCAGANACTGAAACAATATTTAAAAAAGAAAAAATCATTACTTTAAATGAATATTTTTATGGAAAATCTAGATTATATCTTTGTGCACCACTTCATCCAAATCATTGTATTCATCCAGTATATCAATGGGGACAGGCTATAGATTTGCGTGTTGATGTAGAGCCTTTAATAGACATGTCCATAAATGAACTTAAAGCTGAGATGAAAAAGACACCTAAATTTTTAAGAACAATTAGATCGAATAAAGCCCCAATTATGATTGATGGAGAGTATGGAATGAAAGTAGAACCATATAATGCGATGGANCCAAGTTTAATTAAAAAAAGAGCGAGCTTAGTAAAAGAAAATGAAGAATTTTCTAAAAAAATTTTGACTGCATTAAGAGAAATTGCGGAAGAAAAAGAACAATTAAAATCCCAAGAAGATATTTACGCAGAAGAAAGTATATATAAAAAATTTACATCAAATAAAGATACAGCATTATTTCCAGCATGGCATGCAGCACCATGGAAAGAAAAATTAAAATTATTGGATAAATTTGATGATGATAGACTTGTTGGTTTTGGAAAAAAAATAATTTATCAAGAGGCTCCAGAAGTTTTACCAGAGGAGATGTATCGTAAAATTAAAAGTGAAATTGCAAGNCGGATATTAAGTGAAAAAAAAGAAAAATTTTGGACGGTAAAGGAATGTTATTTTGAAATTGATAATTTAAGAAATAAGTATTCAGAAGAAAATGATGAAGAAAAATTAAAATTTTTAGATCAACTTAACGATTTTGTCATGTTAATACAAAAAAAATACGAAAATTCATAGTTGACTTTATGATTAATATAATTAAATAAACATTATGCTTATAGATTTTACAGACTCAGACTTTGAATCAAAAGTAAAAAACGAAGAAGTATCTATATTACAATTTTCAGCCGCTTGGTGTGGACCTTGTAAAGTTTTAAAACCAATTATGGAAAANTTATCCGACGAGTTTAAAGATAAAGCTAATTTTTATTATGCTGATATAGATGAAAAAGCAATTAACTCTGCGTCAGCTGCAGCGGTGCGTGGTGTACCAACAGTGGTTGTTTATAAAAAAGGTTTAGAAGTTGCCAGAAAAGTNGGTGGACTACCAGAACAACAAATGAGAGATTTTTTAAAAGAAAATCTTTAGTTTAAATTTAGAATTTCTCCAACCAAATAAAGCGAACCTAAACAAAGAGTAATAGAATTATTATTTTTTGAAAGAGTTTTAATTGCTTCTTTAATACCAATAGAAAGTTCAACATTTAAATTTAAATTATTTATTTTTTTTTTAAATTCTTCTTTAGAAATAGCTCCATCTTGTCCATGTATATCAATCAATATAACTCTATCTACAATGTTTTTAAATATACTCATAAATTCATGATGGTCTTTGTCTTTCATCATTCCAACAATTAAATTAACTTTTTGATTTTGCTGTTTTATCCAATCAGCAATGACCAAACTGGAACTAATATTATGTCCTCCATCTAGAATTAATCTATTATTTCCTGCAATTTCTTTTAAATTTCCTGATTTAATTTCTTGAAGTCGTCCTTTTAAAGAAATGTTTTGAATACCTAATTTAATATCATCATCTTTCACTTTAAAAANTTTTCTTGATGCTGCAATCGAGGTGCTTATGTTATAGAGTTGATGATCACCTAAAATATTAGGCTCTGGAAGTATTATTTCACCTATGTCATCTTGGTATTGAATAAAATTATTAATAGATCTCAAAATATTAAAATCTTTATTAAAAAAATATTTTTTCGACGAATTTTTTGCTAGAGATTGTTCAATTTTTTCTCTTATTTCTTCATTTACTTGTTTATTAATAAAAATATTTGAATTTAAAAGCTTAGATGTTTTTTCGTGTATCACCCCATCAATTGTTTTATTCGTAAGCCATTGATAATGGTCGCTATGTATAACCCCAACCAATGTGGCTAAATTATCCTTAAAAACATTAGTGCTGTCGTATTGATGAAAAAGTCCAGCTTCAATTATATTTATATTATCTTTAAAGTTTTCTGCATACTTAATGAAAGCACATGTTATAGCTTCAAAAAGAGTACATTCATCATTACCTAAAATTTTTTCAATGTCATTTAATAAATCAGCTAAATTTTCTTCNCTTATTTCNNTATCATTAAAAACAAAACGNTCTGTATATGATTGTAAATGTGGAGAAGTATACATATTACACTTATATCCTCCTTTATTTAAAATAGATTTNAAACTACTGCATAANGATGCNTTCGAATTTGTACCAACAACGGTAACNATGTTTTGAAGNTTATTTTGAGGATTTCCAAGTTTTTTTAGGAGATTAAAAGTTCTATCTAAAGATAAGTCTATTTTCCGTTTATGATGCTTCTCTAGTTTGGATACTAATTTCTGAAGTTTGTTCATTTTTTAATGAATTTACTTCAGAGTTTTTATTTAGCAATAACTTAATTATACCTATAATTTTTTTATTAATTTCTTTTCTATGATAAACACCATCACACATTCCTTTATCCAGGAGAGTTTCCGAAGATTGAAATCCCTCTGGTAAATTTTCACGTGTCTGATTTTTTACTATAGCTTGACCGGCAAAACCCACTAAAGAGGGTTCAGCCAGAGTTATGTCTGCTATACTAGGACCAGCAAAACTAGCTGTGATACCTCCATAGCACTTATTCGTATAAATATTAATTAATGGCATACCACTATTTTTTTTAAAAGTGTTTGCAGCTAAAACTGTTTTTACCATAAAATGCAATGATAGCGCAGATTCCTGCATAGCTTGGCCTCCGCCTTCACACCATGCAACTACAGCAGCCTGATCATCAATGGCCCTCTGGTACGCAGCAACAACTGCTTCACCAGCTGCAGAATTTATTGAACCACCATTGAATCTTGAATCTATCGCAAAAGAAATAATATCTATTCCCTCAACTGTACCTTTGGCAACAACAACAGCACAATGTTGACCGGTTAACTTTCTTCCTCTCTCTAGTTTTTCTTTATAACCTGGAAAATTTAACATGTCATCTGGTGGGGAAGGCGTATTAATAATTTGATAATTATTTTTTCCATAAAAATGATTAAATCTCTCTGTTGGATTGAAAGGATAATGTTTCTGACATTTAGGACATGTATTTAATTGCTCGTCATTAAATATCTCAGATTTCAAGACAGGTCCGGAGCAGCAAGAAATCCAAGGTGAGTTTGCCTGTTCTTTTTTTGATGGAAACTTCTTTTGAATATTAAATTTAATATTCTCACCTATTTTTTTGATTCTAGTTAACCAGTTCATATTATTCTTGCCTTAAGTTTTTTTACCATATTACCTACATTTGTGACAGGATTTTGTCTTTTTTTAATACTATCACTGATTTTTTTACATATTGCACTGCCAACTACTAACCCATCCGCAGATTTCAGTTTTGAAATTGTCTTATCTGTAATACCAAAACCAATTACCAAATTTTTTTTTGAATTAATCTTTTTTATTTTATTATAATTTTCTAATATTTTTTTTGGCGAGACTTTAAGTTTACCACCTGTAGTAGACAGCATTGATATATAATAAATCATATCGTGAGAGTCTTTTATTATTTTTTTGATTCTATCTGAAGAGGTAGTGGGAGATATTAATTGAACTAGACATATTGAATTTTTAAAGCATTTTTTTGAAAAAAATTTATTTTCTGGGTAAGGTAAATCAACGACAATTAAACCATCTACTTTTGCTCTCTTACAGTTTTTTAAAAATTTATTTTCTCCAAGTTGGAATATCATATTATAATAACCCATTAGAATTATCGGTTTATCCTTATTTTTAATTTTAAATTTTTTAGCAATATCGAATACATCGGCTATTTGAATTCCATTTTTAAGAGCCCTGTAAGAACTATTTTGAATTTGCCCACCATCAGCTATAGGAGTATTATGNGGAAAGCCAAGTTCACAAATGTCTGCATAATCAGAAATCTTATTCAANATGTCTAAAGATTTCTTTTTAGAATTATCTCCAGCAACGGTATANGTTATAAGTGCNGGTCTAGACTCAGCCATACACTTTTGAAAAGATTTTTTAATTAGAGACATGCTTTCCTAGTTTTTTTCTTAAAATATCTCGATCTTTTTTGGCATCTCCACAACTATTAACAATACAAACAGTATCTTTTCCAAGCTTTGGTGCTATTTTTATTACTTCTGCAAATGCGTGACTAGGCTCCAGACTTGGATTAAGTTTTTCATGTTTAGTCACTAATTTATATGCATTCAGTGCATCTTCATCAGTTGCATAGGTGTATCTTGCTCTTCTGGTGTCTTTTAAAAAACAATGAATTGGACTTACTCCAGGATAATCTAAACCAGCACTGATTGACTCAGTCTCTTTTATTTGTCCTTCTTTATTTTGACATACGTAAGATGCTGCTCCATGTAATATCCCTAACTTTGCCCCTTTNCTTAATGGTGCCGCATGAAGCTTTGATTTTTTTGGTCCACCTGCCTCAACACCTATNAGCTCAACCTGTTTTTTATTAAAATCTATAAATTCACTCCAAAAACCATAAGCTGAGCTTCCTCCTCCAACGCAATTAATTAACTTAATCTTTTTTGGCATTTTTNTGAAATTGNTTATTAATTGTTTTTTTAGTTCNCGAGATATTTGTGCAGTACTCCATCCACAAATTTTAACAAATATATTTGGACCTACAGTTGATCCCACACACATATGCGTAGTATCACAATTAGAAACCCAATATCTCATACACTCTGANACTGCATCAACCAAAGTTTGACTTCCAGTATAGACAGGTATGATTTCAGCACCATTTTTTTTGATTGCATCACAATTCGGTTTTTGTCTTTTAATATCTTTCGCTCCCATGAAAATTTTACATTTTAAACCGAATTTTTTAGCTGCCATACTTAACATTTTACCTGCATATCCGGCACCAGTATCGCCAACTATATATTTTTTACCTGCTTTTTTAGCAATAAGACAGTGNACTGTAGCATTATATATTTTATGCGCNCCACCGTTTGCGTCTGAAACAACTTTAGCCCATATTTGAGCTCCATTTAAGTATTCACTTAGATTTTGTAATTTAATAAATCTTGTTGGTGATCCTACCCAATCCTTAAAGTATTTATCTCGATCTCTNATAAAAGATTNATTATTTCTTAATTTAAAAAATAAATTTTCTAAATCCAAGATAGGTTTTTTTAATGTTTCTGGAATAAAATTACCACCAAATTTACCTCCCCAGAAACCATTTTTATCGTGTTGATCTATAAGAGGTATGTTTTTTTTAATTTTGAGCATTTAATTCTTTCAAATTATTTAAAAAAATATCTATTTTTTTTAAATCTTTATTATCTTCNGTTTCAAGACTGCCTGACAAATCTATTATATTTGNAATTTTTTTGAAATTATCAAGGTTGTCATCGTATTTTATATCTCCAGCTATCATTTTTTCAATATTATTTGGTAAATCCTCNAATAAAGAATGCTGAAAACCTATTGATTTTTCATAACCTTTTCCATCAAATAAAAAAATATCNGAAATANTTAAGTAATCTTTNTACTTATTGACATCTTTTTTATCTTTAATTGTTAATGCAGTAATAATCTTTTTTTTATANTTAGTACGTATGATTTTAGTTNTTTNAGGGCNTACGTCATATAATTGNTAGNAATCAAAATTAAAATTTTTTATTTTTTCTAAAATTTCATCGGATGGATCAACTAAAACTGCAACAAATTTNACATTTTTTCTATTTATATTTGTTAAATACTTGAGTTTATCTATTTCGATAAATCTCTTTGATTTAGGAAAATTACTAATAAAACCAATAAAGTNNGGTGGATACTTATGNTCTAATATAAATCTTAAAGTTTTCTCATCTTTAACACCACAAATCTTTGCCTTCATTTTAATCTAACCATTTACTATAAATCTGTGGATTATTTTTTAAATAATTCGGAATTTNGTCAGAATTAATTTTTATAAGCTGGGGTCCTTCTCCAAANTTACCNTGTCTCTTGTCAGCATTAACATNGTAAATTGCTTTTTTACTTTTAATAATTTTTTCAATTTGCTCTAAATTAATGTGATTAGCTTCAAACTCNTGATGATGTAAATAAGACCTAAGTTTATGTTCAATTTCTTTAGCNTTTTTCATATTAGTATAATGCCAACCTCCATCTTCAATAAATTTTAGATTTCTATATTTGGTGGATGAAAAAAAAGTATCAATTCTATAAAATGCAAATTTTTTATCTTTTATATTTCTAAGCCATTGNGGANTTATTAATTTTTTCANTTTACAAGCTTTNGANCCAGTCCATTTAAAATTNGAAAGTTTAAGATTAAATTTATAATAAAACATATCTTGTCTAAAAANTAGAATTTCATTTTTAATCTTATTAAAATTTATTTTTTCTAAGTTNGGTATTTCATCTACATCTGAAATTATTATTAAATCATCNNGNGANGNATTTTTNAGACCTTGNGANATCAAATTTCTTTGAGCATTTTCCCTNTTGTAAGCATTAAATATATATTTACNATCTATATCGNGTTTTGTNTCCTCTTTTTCAAATTTATAAAGATCCGATGGTTGTTGGTCATAAATTATATAAATTATTTTTTGTTCAAATTTTTTAAATTTTTTTATATCAAAATTTAGTTTTTTAGCTTCCCCTTTATGGTTATACTTACTTTCAACTATAACAAAATAATCAACATATTTATCAAGCAAATTTAGTCTTAATTCTAATACTAAATTTTCATCAAAAAACATGAAACAGTCGTATACTTTCATATATTTATTTAATTAAACTTAATACTATATTAAAAGATTAAAATGGAAAAAAAATTAATCATTAGCTTCAACGAATACCTTGATACAGTAGAAAAACTTGCAATAGAGATAAATAAGGATTTTAAACCGACTGTACTAGTGGGAATAATGAGGGGCGGTGCACCAATAATTGATATATTATCAAGAATTTTTAAATTACCAACAGCTTACATTGTTATTCAATCATATTCTGGAAAAGGTATGGAAGATAAACAAGGTGAATTGATATTTGCTCGAGAAATTAGCTCAATAGCTAGCGAAAAGGATTTTGAAAAAGTTTTATTAGTAGATGATTTATCAGATACAGGCTTAACTTTAAATAAGAGTATCGAATGGTTAAAAAAATATGATCCAGTTAAAAACTATATTAAAGAGATAAAAACTGCATGTTTATGGAAAAAAAAATCATCCATATTTAATCCAGATTATTGTTCTGTAAAACTTGATAGTGATCCATGGATAGTTCAGCCAACCGAACACTATGAGGAATTATCTATTGAAAAATTAGCTTTAAAACATAAATAGGGCTAGAAAAATCTAGCCCTATTTATTAATTATGATTTTACGCAACTGTGAAACTGATCACGCTTAAAATTGCAATTACCCAAATAGCTGGAGATGTAGTAGCAAATTTACCAGTTAAAATTTTTATTAATGCGTAAGATATAAATGCTAAAGCAATTCCATTACTTATACTATAAGTAAGTGGCATAGTAATCATTGCAACGATAGCAGGAGCCGACTCGGCTATGTCATCCCACTCAATATCAGTTATATTTCGTACAAACAATACCGCAACATAAAGCAAAGCAGCACCATCTATCTCTTTCGGCAAGCTTGTAGCAAGTGGTGAAAAAAATAAACACATTAAAAATAGAACACCAATAACCAATGATGTCATTCCAGTCCTACCTCCTGCTTTAACCCCAGCTCCCGATTCAACATAACTAGTTACTGTAGTTGTCCCCATTAAAGCACCAGCAACTGTCCCAACACTGTCTGATAACATGGCTTTATTTATATCTTGAACTCGACCTTTGCTATCAACTTTACCAGCTACGTTTGCAACTGAAGTTAAAGTTCCAGCTGTGTCAAAAAAATCTATAAATAGTAAAGTAAATACTACAGTCGACATACTTGCACTCAATGCAGCCTTAAGATCAAAGTCGAACAAATAGGTCATTGGAGGTATTTCACCAACAACTCCATTAAATTTTGCTAAGCCTGTAACCCAAGCAATTATACTGAATGCAATGATACCAATAATTATGTTACCTTTAACTTTAAGTTTTTCTAAAACAACCATTGCAACAAATGCAAGACATCCTAATAGAACAAGAGGATTTTTAATATCTCCTAATGTGACTAATGTTACAGGATGATCTCCAACAACACCCATAATTTCCAAACCTATTATTGCAAGAAATAATCCTATACCAGCTCCTATACCTAGTTTTAAACTTCTTGGTATTGAATTAATCAACCACGCACGAATTGGTGTTAAAGAAATTATTAAAAACAATACACCCGCAACAAGNACTGCNCCTAAAGCAGCTTGAGGNGTATATCCCATNCCTGCAACNACACCAAATGCNACAAATGCATTAATTCCCATTCCNGGCGCNAGTCCAATTGGCCATGTTTTTCCATAGAAAGCCATTATAAAACAAGCTATCGCAGTTGCTAGTATTGTAGCTGTAAACACAGCGCCAAAGTCAAAAAATCCAGCNTCAGGTCCAGCAAATTCACCACTTAAAATAAATGGATTTAAAAACATGATGTAAGCCATTGTCNAAAAAGTAGTTACTCCAGCAATTACNTCTGTTTTAAAATCAGTNTTATGTTTTTTATATTCAAAATATTTATCTAACATTTTTCCTCCTAAATAANATGAATATTCGATTCTTTAAAATTATTCTCTTTAAAAATATTGTTTGTTAACATTATTCAACTTAGAAGTTAGTTTTAGTTAATATTATAGATGGTACAATCCTATTATGAGAAAAATAATATTANTNGGANTATTTNTTTTNATTATCGGTTGTAACACTATTAAAAATAAAACTGATGATATTGTAAAAAAAGAAAANGAAAAATTAAGCCAATTTATTGGTCAACCAGTTTCTGAATTAAAAATAGTCATGGGAATACCTGACAAAGAAGAAAAAAATGAATTAGGTTTAGAAGTATTATTTTATAAAACAAAAAAATACGGTATTCCTTGTGAAAGAAAGTTTGAGATTAACACAAAGGGAATTGTAATTGGGTTTGTTTCTAAAGGATGCTTTTAATACTCGTGGGGGACTCCCCCCACAAGCAAGGTTAAACTTATTTAATTTCTATAAGTTTCTTTTTTTTATACTCTGGTACAATTCTTTCACAAGCTATAGTCAAAAGACCATCCTTTAATTCTGCACCATTTACTTTTACATCGTCTGCAATTGTAAATGATCTTGCAAATTGTCTTTGAGATATACCCTTATGAAGAATTTCACCATTTTCGATGTTATCTTCAGTTTTGTTAACTTGTTTAGTTCTAACAGTTAACAAATTATCTTCGAACTCAACTTCTACATCTTTTCTTGAAAAACCAGCTAAAGCAACCTCAATAGAGTATTTGTCTTTACCTGTCTTTCTAATGTTGTAAGGGGGATAATTTGACTGCATTGCCAAACTTCCATTCCCTAACAAATTTTCAAATTGGTCAAACATATCGTCAAAACCAATTGAAAAGGGTCGTAGAGAGTTAAATATAGATAGATCCTTACTTGTCATTTTTCCTCCTTTGTTAGCAAGGTTTTTGTAAGCCCCATAAGGCAACTTACAAATTTTATATAGGAATTAATTTTTAATATTCAAGATATGAAATTATATCTTTTTGGAAACTTTAAGTATGAAACTATAATCAAAAGCTATTTCTTCAATAGCTCCATCTCTACCAGATTTTCCACCATGACCTGCATTCATTTCAGTTTTTAATAATAATAAGTTATTATCAGTTTTATAATCTCTTAATTTAGCAGTAAATTTTGCAGGCTCATCAAATAAAACTCTATTATCACTCAAACTAGTTGTAATTAAAATATTTGGATAATCCATTTTCTTTATATTATTATAAGGTGCATAAGAATAAATATAATCAAAATGATCTTTATTATCTTTGGCATTTCCAAATTCATCAAATTCTCCAATGGTTAATGGTAAAGAATGATCTAGATTTGTCGTCAAACTATCAACAAATGGTACAGCCATAACCATTCCACAAAATAATTCAGGGNACTCATTCACAACAGCTCCCATTAATAAACCACCTGCAGAACCACCCATTCCAATAATTTTTCCTTTAGATGTATATTTTTTTTCAATTAAAAATCTTGCCACAGCTAAATAATCTTTAAAGGTATTTTTTTTGTTTAATAGTTTTCCTTCTTTCCACCATTTCATTCCTCTCTCTAAACCTCCTCTGATATGTGCTGTTACCCAAATGATGTCNCTATTAATTAGACTNAGTCTAGTTGAAGAGAAACTAGGAGACATNGAATTTCCATATGATCCATATCCATAAAGTAATAGATTTGCATTTCCGTTAATTTTAGTTTTCTTATGTCTAGTAATAGTTAGTGGAACTTTTCTACCATCGTGTGAAANACACTCTAATCTCTCAACAATATAATCTTGAGAATTATGTCCTGAAGGGATAATTTGCTCTTTAACTAATTTTTTTTCTTTAGTTCTTAAATTATATTTATAAACACGCGATTGGGTTTTGGGTGTAGAATATGAAATATGAATTAGATCAGTATTCTTATCTTTCTGTGTTAAAGAAATTCCACCATCATATACTTCTTCGTCTGAAAAAATTAATTCTTCCTCTATATTATCCTCTAAATTTTTTACAAATATTTTTCCTAATGCATTAGTAACTTCTGATCTGATTATCCAATTATTTAAAAAGGTTAAACCACCAATTAATGTTTCATCTTTTGCTGGTACGTATGGTTCCCAGTTTTTAAAATTTATATCACTGGTTTTATCAATTTTAAAATCTTCAGCATTCTTATTGGTATGCATGTAAAAACTATCATCCCAGGAGTTAACACTATAAATAATTCCTTTTTCTCTTTTTTGAATTAATTTAGGCTTTGGACTTTGTTCATTT
>NZKC01000053.1 GCA_002692475.1 Candidatus Pelagibacter sp. | reverse complement strand
TAAAAATAAAAAAAATAATATAGTTTTTGGCACCCACGCATTATTCCAAAAAAAAATAATCTTTAAGAAACTAGGCTATATTGTGATTGATGAACAGCATAAGTTTGGTGTTAAGCAAAGAAAAAAACTTTCTGATAAAGGAGGAAAGAATTGTGATATACTGTTAATGTCTGCAACACCAATACCAAGAACACTTATTATGTCAGTATATGGTGATATGGATGTATCTTTAATTAAAAAAAAACCCAATAGTAGACTTCCAATAGTAACTTATAGCAAACTAGAAGAAAAAATGGATGAAGTAATTCAATATGTAAAAAAAGAAATAAATTTAAATAATCAAGTTTTTTGGGTTTGTCCACTCATAAATGATTCCAAAAAAGTAGATCAAGTTTCAGCAATACAAAAGTATAATTTTTTAAAAAAAAAATTTCCTAATGATGTTGAATTATTACACGGCAAAGTAGACGTTTTGGAAAAAGAAATAATTTTAAAAAAATTTTTAAATAAAGAATTTAAAATTTTAGTTTCTACTACAGTTATTGAGGTAGGTATAGATTTCCCAAATGCAAATTTAATTATAATTGAAAATGCAAATAAGTTTGGTCTTTCACAATTACATCAGCTTAGAGGAAGAGTGGGAAGAGGAACAAAACAAGGTGTGTGTATTTTGATNTTTAAATCAGGTTTAAGTGAAAATGCNAAAAAAAGAATTAAAATATTAAAAAAAACAAATGATGGTTTTGAAATTTCTGAGGAAGACATGAAACTACGNGGTTATGGTGATGTACTTGGNTTTAAACAAAGTGGTGTAAAAAATTTTAGATTAGCAGATCCTATTATTAACAAGGACCTATTTGANTTAGCNGAGNATGAAATTAAAAAAGTTGAGCANANTAATTTTAGTTCTGATAGATATAAATACNTACTNAAATTGTATGATAGAGCCGATATAATTAATGATATTANTTAGTNGGTGGAGCTGATGTACCAGCTGAAACTATAAATTTGGANGCCTCTTCAAACGTCATGTCTAAATAAACTATTTCCTCTTCNGGAAACATTAANAAAAANCCACTNGTAGGATTTGGTGTTGTGGGTAAAAAAACATTTATTAAATTTTTATTTGTNTTTGAAGATATCTCGGTTTCGTTTTTTTTCGTTGCAAACCCAACAGCCCATGTNCCTTTTCTTGGATACTCAACAAGAACNACACTTCGTTTGCTATCATCTTTATTNGTAAAAGTTTCAGTCATTTGAGTAATGGCTGAATAAATTGTTCTTAAAATTGGTATTCTTTTAAATAAGTCATTAATTAATTGTAATANCTTCTTTCCAATAAAAGAAAATGAAAGACCTCCCACTAAGGTTATTACTATTATTGATATCAAAATTTCTAATCCTGGTATTGAAAAAGGTAAATAATTATTTGGATTTATTTCTTCTGGAATAATTTTTGAAGAAATTTGAATTATAAACTTGGTTAAATAAAGTGTAATTCCAATTGGTATTAGCACTACAACACCTGTAAAAAAATAAGTTCTTAAGGAAGCTGAGATAGATCTTTTTTTCTTATTTAACTTTGACATAAATNACTAATAACTTGAGTAGACACTAAAACAAATAGCTAAAATAAATAAAAAGGCCAATATTTTATTGTTTAAGTTCATAAATTCTATAATTATATTAATATAATAATTATAGGAAATGAATAGAAGAAAATTTATACAATATGTAGGCTGTGGATGTGGTGGATTTATACTTAATTCTTGTGCGTCAGTTCCTATAACAGATCGTAAGCAACTNCGAATCATACCTGAGGCAAAACTTAATGCNCAGGCATCACAGATTTATGAAAAAATTAAAGAAAAAGAAAAACTGATAAAAACAGGTAATGATTTAAAACAAATTAAAGATATAGGGAGTAGAATGGAAGACTCTATCAGTGAATATTTCTATCAAGCAAACTTAAACGACCCTACTACTAACTTTCAATGGGAGTATATTTTAATCGATAATAAAAAAATTAAAAATGCTTGGTGCATGCCTGGGGGAAAAATTGCTGTATATAGTGGTATGTTGGATATTACAAAAAATAAAAATGGATTAGCTGCTGTAATGGGGCATGAAATAGCACACGCTGTAGCTAAGCATTCTGTAGAAAGAGCAAGTCGAGGTGTTATATTAAATACTACGGTGCAAATTACAGATATTCTTACTGGAGGTAAGTTAAGTCAAGTAAATAGAACTACAGGCATGGATACTGTTGGTTTGCTTGCTAAATTAGGAATTATGAATCCATTTAGCAGAAAACAAGAAAGTGAAGCTGATTATCTTGGGTTAATTTTTTCTTCATTATCAGGATACGATATAAGAGAAACTACTAATATTTGGGAAAGGATGAAAGAAGCTAACAAAGGTAAGGCTCCTCCTGAATTTATGAGCACACATCCCTCTGCAGATAACAGAATATTAAAAATTAACGAATGGATTAATGAGATAACAGTAGATTATCCACCAATTAAAATTTCTTAACTAAGTATTTAAAATTTGTTCTGTAAATTTAATTTGNGGGAATTTTTTAATTGCATTTAAACCATTTTCACCAAGTTCAATTCTTTTTTTATCATTTTCTAATAGATAAATAATATTTTTTTCNATATTTTCATATGTACTTTTACAAATCAAATCTAAAAAATCATTATNAAACTTTGTATCAGATCCAACTTCGGTTAAAACTGGTATTGAGTTAGACAATAAATAGAACACACGAACAATTTCAAAAATTTTTGAATCGTACATATGCATGTTAAGTATTAACTTTGATTTAGCTATTAGATTATCTCTTTCTTTACCATAAACTCCAAACAAAGTTTTTACGTTGATTTTTCTATCTTTGAGTTTATTTATAATATGTTCTCTACGAGCATTAATTGAGCCGTAAAATAAAACATCTATATTCTTATCTATATTATGATTTATTCTATTAAGTTCTTTCTGATAACCAATTTGAAATAATTTGCCTTTTATATTTATTGTCTTAGATAGATAGTCTAAATTATATTGACTATAATCCCAAAAAATAATNTTTTTTNTNGCAAGATTTAATATTTTTTTTTTCCAATTTTCAGTAATTGACTCAATTTGCTCTGTGTTAAAGATAATTGTATTTTCTGGAATATCTTCAATTAGATTATCATTCAACAAATGAGCACCGAGAACAATATTTTTAGTTGATGGATTATTATCACAATAATTGAAAGTAATTTGAGATTTTAAACCTAGTTCTAAAACAGAAAAATGTATAAGTTCTGCTAATTCTTGTAATGCAAGATAATGTATGTAGTTTTTAGGTTTTATTAAGCATACATTAATCATATTAATGGTGAGCCGTGTTGGACTCGAACCAACGACCCATTCCTTAAAAGGGAATTGCTCTACCAACTGAGCTAACGGCCCAAAAACTGCTCTTATAATGTTTTTTTAAATATAATCAACGAATAAAAAGTATCACAAGATATCTATATAGCGATCATGAAACTCTAAAAATGTTCCTTTTTTAATATTATCTCTTATTGATTGCATTAATTCCTGATAAAAATTGATATTATGGAGAGTAAGTATCATTGATGCTAAAATCTCATTAGTATTAAATAAATGATTTAAATAGTTTTTCGAATATTTATTTAGGTTAAATTTGTCACAATTTTTATCTAACGGTGTATTATCGTTTTGGAACTTTGAATTTCTGATGTTAATTCTACCATCCCAAGTAAATGCTAATCCAGTTCTACCAGATCTTGACGGCATAACACAATCAAACATATCTATACCGCGTTTAACTGCACCCAGAATATCAGAAGGTGTTCCGACCCCCATTAAATATCTTGGTTTATTAACTGGCATTAAATCTGTAATTCCATTTAAAACATCAAACATTTCAGTTTGAGTCTCACCCACAGCAAGACCTCCAACTGCGTAGCCATCAAAATTNAGTTTCTCCAAATCCTTTAGTGACTCTNTTCTTAAGTCATTAAACAAACCGCCTTGAACAATACCAAATAAAGCTTTGTGTGGATTTGACCCAAACGCCTTTTTAGATCTTTCTGCCCAATAAGTTGATAATGTCATAGAGGTCTTAATTAAAGACTTGTCTTTAGTATTTTTAGGGCATTCGTCAAGGACCATAACAATGTCAGAGTCTAATCCTTTTTGTATTCTTATACTTTCTTCTGGACTGAGAATAAATTTTTTTCCATCTATATGTGAATTGAATATAGCACCTTTTTCTTTATCAATTTTTGTCAATTTTGATAATGACATAACCTGAAAACCCCCAGAGTCAGTTAAAATAGGCATTGAACAGTTCATGAATTTATGTAATCCACCAGCTGCAATTATTCTTTCTANACCAGGTCTAATCATTAAATGATAAGTGTTAGATAGAATTATTTCAGAACCAGTCTTANCAATATCATCAATAAATGTTGCTTTCACAGTAGCCTGTGTNCCAACAGGCATAAATGCAGGTGTATTTATGTTTCCTCTANNGGTTTCTATTAAACCAACTCTTGCGGATTTATCAGTTTTGAGAACATTAAAAGTAAAAGGTTTTAATGCCATTAGACATACAATCTATTTAGATTTAAAACTCAAAATTTTATCTGGATTTGAAACAGATCCATTTGGACCGTCTCCTTTTTTAATTTTTTCCACNAACTCCATACCTTTGGTTACTTTACCAAACACTGTATAATTTCTATCTAAATGTGATGCTGTTTCTAAACATATNAAAAATTGACTATTCGCACTGTCAGGATCTGATGACCTGGCCATTGATAAAACACCTTTTTCATGTGGTAGATTNCTGAATTCAGCTTTAAGATCAGGATGATCAGAGCCACCCATACCAGCTCTATTTAAATCAAAATCTTTNTTGGANGAATTACCAAATTTGACATCGCCAGTTTGAGCCATGAAACCATCAATTACTCTGTGGAAAACAACGTTGTCATACATGCCATCATTAGCTAACTTTTTTATTCTTTCAACATGATTNGGTGCAACATCTGGAAATAGTTGAATTTCAACATCACCATCTTTTAGTTTTAAAATCATAATATTCTCCTTTGCTATTAAGTTGTTATTTGTAAATAAAAAAAAAATTAAAAAAAGTAATATTTTACGCATATTTATCTTTCAAAGCATTAATAATACTTTTTGTTGTAAATTTTTTAACATCACCACCAAGTTCTATTATTTCCTTAACAAATCTAGATGAAATAATTTGATTTTCTACATCAGACATTAAAAACATAGTCTCTATACTATTATTTAATTTTCTATTCATGCCTGCTAATTGGAATTCATATTCAAAATCCGATACCGCCCGAAGTCCTCTTAAAATTATATTTGATTTCATTTTTAAACACAAATCAGTAGTTAAAGAATTAAAAGATATTACTTTTAGTTTATTCTTGTTCATTTTTAAATCATTAAACAGTGCTTTTTTAACTAAGCTAATTCGCTCCTCTATACTAAATAAATAATTTTTATTACTGTTCTCTGATATAGCTATAATAATTGTATCACCAATTTTTAAGGCTTTTTTTATCAAATCTATATGACCATAGGTTATTGGATCGAACGTACCCGGATATAGAATATTTTTTTTCATTAGATTAAATTATCATCGATTTTAATTGCTGAAACAACTTTTTCGTCGCCTGAAAGTTTGATTATTCTAACACCCTGAGTGTTACGTCCAGCTATTCTTATCTCCTTAACTGCTACCCTTATTACTCTTCCTTTATTAGTTGATATTAATATTTCATCTCCTTCGTTTATAGGAAATGATGAAGAAACNTTTCCATTTCTNTGTGAGTTAACAATACCAATTATTCCTTTNCCACCTCTATTTGTTACTCTAAAATCGTAATGTGAGGTTCTCTTACCATAGCCATTTTCTGTAATTGAAAGTATATACTTTTCTTTAGCCTTTTTTTCAGAAACATCATCTTTACTTTTCTTATTAGATTTACCACCGCTGGTATGATCGATAATAGATAAAGATACTATATCATCATTATCTGATAAATTTAGACCTTTGATGCCTTTGGATGAACGGCCTTTGAAAATTCTTAATTTTTTTGACTCAAATCTGATGCATTTACCAAGTCGAGTACTTAATATAATATCTTGATCATCCCTGCATATTTTAACACCAATAATTTTATCATTACTATCAAGCTTCATTGCAATTTTTCCTGATGCATTTATAGAAGAGAAATCTTCAAGACTATTTTTTCTAATTTTTCCTTTGCTAGTAGCAAATACAATATGCATGTCTTTTAATTCNGTTTTTTCTTCAGGAAATGGCATTATTGAGCTTATAGATTGATGATTTTTTAGAGGTAAGATATTAAACAGTGATTTTCCTTTAGACGAAGACGTTCCTTCTGGAATTTTCCAGGCTTTAATTTTATAAACAAGTCCTTCTGTAGAAAAAAACAAGACNGANGTATGNGTATTAACTGAAAGAGTTTGAACAACTGAATCTTCGTTTCTTGTTTTAATACCTGCTTTACCTTTTCCTCCTCTTTTCTGTTGCTTAACCAAGCTTAAAGAGCCTCTCTTAATATAACCTTGTAATGTAACAGTAATTAGCACTGACTCCTTTTGAATAGTTTCTTCAATATCATAATTCAATACCGCATCTATAATTTTAGTACGTCTAGGTACAGCAAATCTTTCTTTTATACTTTTTAATTCATTGCTAATAACACTCATTAATTCTTTTTTTGAATTTATAATTTTTTTAAATTGAGCGATTAAATCTGAAAGTTTTTTAATTTCGACTTCAATTTCATTGATACCTAAAGCTGTTAACTTTTGTAACCTAAGTTCTAAAATTGCGTTAATTTGAACGTCAGTTAAATTATATTGTCCTTTAGAATTTTTTGCTTCAATCATTTTTATAAATTTTAATGATTTATTTATTTTCCATTTTGTTTTAGATAATTCTTTTTTTGCATCATCTGGTGTTTTAGATGATCTAATAATTTTAATAACTTTGTCTAAATTTTCTACAGATACCGATAAACCCATTAATATATGTGCTCTATCCTCAGCTTTCTTAAGATCAAATTTTGTTTTTTTTATTACTACATCTTCTCTAAATTTTAAAAAATGATCAATAAAATCTTTAAGATTACAATTTTTTGGTTTTTGATCAACAATAGCAAGTGTGTTAAATCCAAAAGAACTTTCAATTGAAGTATATTTATATAATTGTCTCTTAACAGTTTCTGGTTCAACACCTCTTCTTAAATCTATTGCTACACGTATACCTTCTCTATTTGATTCATCTCTAATATCACTTATACCTTCAATTTTTTTTTCTCTAACCAGCTCAACTATTCTTTCATTCATTGTAGATTTATTTACTTGATATGGTATTGAGGTTATTACAATTCTTTCTTTTCCATTCTTTCTTTGCTCTATTTTAATTTCACCTCTTATTTTAAAAGAACCTCTACCACTCTTATATCCCTCCTTAATAATATTTTTACCTATAATTGTTCCACCAGTTGGAAAATCAGGTCCAGGGATGTGTTTCATTAATTCGTTAATTTTAATATCTCTATTATTAATTAGTGCTAGAGTTCCATCTATCACCTCACCTAAATTATGAGGTGGAATACTTGTGGCCATACCAACAGCAATACCACCTGCTCCATTTACCAATAAATTTGGGTATTGAGCTGGTAATACAACAGGCTCATGTTCGGTTTCGTCATAATTACTTTTGAAAGTAACTGTATTTTTATCAATATCATCTATTAAAAATTGTGAAATCTTTGCAAGTTTTGTCTCTGTATATCTCATTGCAGCAGGTGGGTCTCCATCTATAGATCCAAAATTTCCCTGCCCGTCAATTAAAGGTAGACTCATAGAAAAATCTTGAACCATTCTTACTAAAGCATCATACACAGCTTGATCACCGTGAGGATGGTATTTACCTATAACATCACCAACAATTCTTGCAGATTTTCTAAATTGTTTCGTCCAATCAAAACCACCTTTATGCATTGCAAAAATAATTCTTCTATGGACTGGTTTAAGTCCATCCCTAATATCAGGCAATGCTCTGCTAACAATTACGCTCATAGCGTATGATAGATAAGATGAGCTCATCTCATCATACATTGCTATGGGTTTAATATTATTATTTTTTATTTTTTCTATATCTGGCATAAAAACTAAAATGGAATTTCATCATCCAAATCGTTTTGTGATGCTTGGGAAGTGTTTTCTATAGATTGAGTGCTGTCTTGGTTTGATAAAGATGAACTATTTCCACCACCTAACATTGTTAGAGAGGAATTGTATCCTTGTATGACAACCTCAGTTGAATATTTATCCTGTCCAGATTTTTCATCTTTCCATTTTCTAGTTGATATTTGACCCTCAACATAAATTTGTGCACCCTTCTTTAAATACTGCTTAACAACATTTACTAAACCTTCATTAAATACAACTATACGGTGCCATTCAGTTTTTTCTTTCTTTTCNCCTGTATTTTTATCTTTCCAGGATTGACTAGTTGCCAAACTTAATCTAGCTACACTTTTACCATTGACCATTTCCTTTATTTCGGGATCTGCGCCTAAACGACCAATTAATAGTACTTTATTTAAACTTCCTGCCATAATATTTTAAAGATGATATAAATATATTTATATATTTATATCATATAACAACACTGAATATTAATTTTATTTATTTAAAGCAACAAAAAATATGCTTAAAAACATAGTTATTAAAGGGGCAAAAGAACATAATTTAAAAAATATATCTGTAACGATACCAAAGGAAAAGTTTGTTGTGATTACAGGTCTTTCCGGGTCAGGTAAATCATCTTTAGCATTTGATACAATTTATGCAGAGGGTCAAAGAAGATATGTTGAAAGTCTATCAGCATATGCACGCCAATTTTTAGATAAAATGAAAAAACCTAATGTTGATTTGATTGAAGGACTTAGTCCTGCTATTTCGATAGAACAAAAAAATACATCAAAA
>NZKC01000052.1 GCA_002692475.1 Candidatus Pelagibacter sp. | reverse complement strand
ATTACATTTAGATATAATTGTAGATAGAATGAAAAGAGAATTTAAAGTTGAAGCAAACGTAGGTGCCCCACAAGTTGCATACAGGGAAACAATACAAAACCCTAGCGAGTTTGATTATACCCATAAAAAGCAAAGTGGTGGTGCTGGTCAATTCGCAAGAGTTAAACTTTCAGTAGAACCATTAGANCCAGGCAAAGGAAGAGAAGTTGANAGTAAAATTAAAGGTGGAGCTATACCAAAGGAATTTATACCNGGTGTAGAAAAAGGAGTAGAGTCAGTTGCAGATAATGGAATTTTAGCTGGTTTTCCAATGATAGATTATAAAGTTACGATACTAGATGGCTTACATCACGATGTTGATTCNAGTGTATTAGCTTTTGAACTTGCATCAAGGCAATGTTTTAAAGAAGCATGTACTAGAGCAACACTTAAATTACTTGAGCCAATGATGAGAGTTGAAGTTGTTACTCCAGAAGATTACATGGGAGATGTAATAGGTGATCTAAATAGTCGAAGAGGTCAAATTAGTACTCAGGAACCAAGAGGTAACGCAACTGTAATTACGGCTATGGTTCCNCTAGCCAATATGTTTGGATATATAAACTCATTACGATCAATGTCTCAAGGTAGAGCCCAATATTCAATGTTTTTTGATCATTATTCTAAAGTACCTCAAAATGTTCAAGACGAAGTAACAAAAAAGACTGGATAAAAAATGGAAAAACAGAACATTAGAATTAAATTAAGAGCTTACGATAATAAAGTTCTAGATCAGTCGACTGANGAAATAGTTAATACGGTTAAAAGAACAGGTGCAAATATTAAAGGTCCAATACCATTACCAACCAAAATTGAAAGATATACAGTATTAAGATCCCCTCATATAGATAAAAAAAGTAGAGAACAATTTGAAACTAGAACGCATAAAAGACTAATAGATATAATCGAACCAACACCTCAAACAGTAGAAGCATTAATGAAATTAGATTTAGCTTCAGGTGTTGATGTGGAAATAAAGATATAAAATTATGACAGAGATTGCACTAATTGGAAAAAAAATTGGTATGACAAGAGAATTTTATAAAACAGGGCAATCTGNACCTGTNACAGTTCTTAAAATTGAGAAGGGAAGAGTGATTGACGTAATCGACCCAAGNAAAAGAGGATATACAGCAATNCAATTAGGGTTTGGAAAAATTAAAAACTCTAAATTAACAAAAGCTATGAAAGGGTACTTTTCAAAAAAAAATACAGAACCTAGAAAAAAAATTAAAGAATTTAGAGTTAAGAGTCTGGAAAACTATAAACCAGGAAACGAATTTGGAGTAGAGATCTTCAATGATACAAAATTCGTTGATATTAGATCAAAAACTATAGGTAAAGGTTTTGCTGGTGCAATGAAAAGACATAACTTCGCTGGATTAAGAGCATCACATGGTGTTTCCATATCACATAGAGCTCATGGATCTACAGGACAAAATCAAGATCCAGGNAAAGTATTTAAAAATAANAAAATGGCTGGNCATATGGGTGATAAGCTTAGAACAATTCAAAACATAGANATAATAAAATCTGATTTAGAAAATGACTTATTATTTGTAAAAGGATCTATACCAGGGTCTAAAAATACGGAAGTNCTAGTTAAAAAAGCATCTAAAAATACATCAAAATTAACAATGAAAGAAAAAATAGAAGTTATTGAAAAATTAAAGAAAGTTCCTGAAAAGAAAAAAAAATAAAATGAAAATTGATAAATTTAACATTGATGGAAAAAAAGAAACAATAGAAGTCATGGATAAGATTTTTTCAGCTAAAGTAAATAAAAAACTTGTAAGTGGTGTTATTTATAAAACTAATGCTAATTACAAAGGTAGAAAAGCTAAAACAAAACAAAAGAATGAAATAATTGGATCGACATCAAAAATATATGCTCAAAAAGGTACAGGTAATGCAAGACATGCTAGTAGAAAAGCTCCAATTTTTGTTGGAGGTGGTGTTGCTCACGGNCCGAAAGGCGAAAGTAATTATAAAGAAAGAAAACTAAATAAAAATGAAAAGAAATTAAGNGTTGCATCACTACTAAGTGATAAAAAAAATTCTAGNAACTTAATAGTTATGAGCGATTTTAAAACTGAAATTAAAAAAACAAAAGATATGCATAAAATATTAAATAAATTTGAAGCAAATAATTCGTTAATTATTTTAGATAAAAGCTCAAAAGACAAAGTTTTTAAGTCTTTAAAAAATTTACCTAATATAAAAGCTACAGATATAAATCATTTCAGTGCGTTTGATATAATTAAATTTAAAAAAGTAATTTTCACAGAAACTTCAGTAAAGGAGTTGGAGAAACGTTATGAATAAACTTCATCTTTATGATAAAATTATTTCTCCAGTGGTTACTGAGAAATCTACTAATCTCTTAGAACATAATAAAATTGTTTTTAAGGTACCATTTAGTTCCAATAAAAAAACTTTGAAAAAAAATGTTGAAAAGATATTTAAAGTTAATGTAATTAAAATTAATATTGTAAATAAACAATCAAGAATGAAGCTTACGAGAGGTAAAAAAGTAAAAGTTCAAGGTTACAAAAAAGCAATAATTACACTTAAAAAGGGTCAGTCAATTGATTTGACAACAGGAATTTAATATGTCGCTAAAAAGTTTTAAACCATATACTAAATCAACACGAGGTACAGTTCTTGTTGANAAGAGTTCTTTATGGAAAGGCAAACCATTTAAGCCACTTACATCTGCAAATAATGCATCTAAAGGTCGTAACAATCTAGGAAGAATAACATCAAGAAATCACGGTGGTGGTCATAAACATAAATATAGACTTGTAGATTTTTATAGAAGAAAATTTGATTCAAGTGCAGAAGTTGAAAGGATAGAATACGACCCTAATAGATCATGTTATATAATGCTTGTTAAATTTGAAGATGGTAAAAGATTTTATTATTTAGCTCCTCAAAAAGTTAATGTAGGAGATAAAATTCAAAACGGTTCGAATATTGAGATTAAAGTTGGTAATTGCATGCCATTACAAGATATTCCCGTTGGTATAGATATACATAATGTAGAGCTTCAACCTGGAGCAGGAGGAAAAATTGCTAGATCAGCAGGAACTTCTGTTTCAATATCAGGAATAGATGGAGCTTATTCATTAATAAAGATGGCGTCAGGTGAAGTTAGGAAAATTAATTCGAGATGTATGGCAACAATTGGTGTTTTATCTAATCCAGACCAAAAAAATATTAAAATAGGTAAAGCAGGAAGATCTAGATGGATGGGAATTAGACCACATACAAGAGGTGTTGTTAAAAATCCNGTAGACCATCCTCATGGAGGTGGTGAAGGTAAGTCAGCTGGTGGACGACATCCAGTATCACCAACTGGTCAATCTGCTAAAGGATTAAAAACAAGAGATAATAAGAGAACAGATAAATTTATAATAAGAAGAAGAAAAAGGAAGAAAAAATAATTATGGCAAGAGCAGTGTGGAAAGGACCATTTGTAGAGGAAAGCTTGATTAAAAAAGTTGAAAAAGAAAAAAGTAATCCAAGTAAGAAACCAATTAAAACATGGTCAAGGAAATCAACTATTATCCCAGATTTTGTTGGGATTAGTTTTTTAATTTATAATGGAAAAAAATTTATNCCAATCACTGTATCGGANGACATGGTNGGCCANAAGTTTGGGGAGTTTGCACCAACAAGACAATTTTTTGGTCATACNCCAGCAGATAAAAAAGCAAAACCAGATGAGGGTGCAGCTAAAACTGCAGNTAAAAAATAAAAATGGGTAAAAAAAGTAAAAATAAAAAAACTGAAAATAAAATAGTAAGATCTGTGAATAAAAATGTAAGATCAAGNACTAGAAAGCTAAAGCCAATACTNAAGTCTATAGTTGGNAAAAAGGTTGGAGAAGCNATAAGAGACTTAACTTTTTCAGAGAAAAGAATATCAAAAGATGTAAAAAAAACTATATCATCAGCNGTTGCTAATGCTGAAAATAATTTTCAGTATGATATTGATAAATTGTTCATAAAAGAAGCTTATTGTGGAAAACAAATTGTTATGAAAAGATTTAGACCTAGAGCAAAAGGACGTGCAGCAGGAATTAAAAAACCATATTCAAATTTAACTATTATTTTATCAGAACTTAAAAAAAAATTAGAGGAAAAACATGGGTCAAAAAGTTAATCCAGTAGGCTTAAGACTTGGTATAAACAGAGGATGGGACTCTGTTTGGTACGCAAGAAAGAAAGATTTTGGAAATTATTTAATAGAAGATTTTAGAATCCGTGAACATATTAAAAAGAATGTTATAAATTCTGGTGTTTCAAAAGTTATGATTGAAAGAACAGCAAAAAAATGTTTTGTGACAATCTATACTTCAAGACCTGGGTTTGTTATTGGAAAAAAGGGAAGTGATATTGAAAAAATNAAAGGTAACCTNTCTAAATTAACAACAAATGAGGTTAATCTTAATATTAAAGAAGTTAAAAAACCTGAAACAAATAGTTTTTTAGTTGCCGAAAATATTGCTCAGCAGTTAGTAAAAAGAATCTCTTATAGACGTGCAATGAAAAGATCAATGCAATCAGCATTAAGATTGGGCGCTAAAGGAATTAAAGTTTCTATAAGTGGGAGACTAGGTGGAAATGAAATTGCTAGGACCGAATGGTTAAGAGAAGGAAGCATACCATCACACACTTTACGAGCAGATATAGATTATGCAGAGTCTGAAGCTTTAACAACTTATGGAATTATAGGTATTAAAGTATGGATTTACAAAGGNGAAATTTTTACAAAGGAGTTTAGTCAAGAGACTAATAAAAAATAATTATGTTACAACCCACTAGAACAAAATTTAGAAAAGCTCATAAAGGTAGAATACATGGACGTGCATCAAGATGTAATTTGATGAATTATGGAGCATTTGGNTTGAAAGCAATGGCACCTGATAGAGTTATATCAAAGCAAATAGAGGCTGCTAGAGTTGCTTTAACAAGACACATGAAAAGACAAGGTAGAGTATGGACAAGNGTTTTTCCAAATATACCTGTATCTAAGAAACCAACAGAAGTCAGAATGGGTAAAGGTAAGGGATCACCAGAATTTTGGGCATGCAGAGTTAAACCAGGAAGAATTTTATTTGAAGTTGATGGAGTATCTGAACAAATAGCGAAAGAAGCTCTCTACAAAGCATCAGCAAAATTACCAATAAAGACAAAATTCATTAAGAGGTTTGCTTAAAATGAAAAAAAANGAAATAAAAAAAATGACTAAATCTCAAGCATTAAAAGATATAGACAAATTCAAGAAAGATTTATTTAATTTCCGTTTTCAAAAAATTAATAGTCAAGTAACTAATGCATCTAAAATTAAAGAAACTAAAAAAAATATAGCAAGACTAAAAACATTTATAGAGGATAAAACTAATGCCTAAAAAAATATTACATGGAGTTGTAGTGAGTGATAAAGAAAATAAAACTATTAAAGTATTAGTAGAAAGAAAATACCAACATCCATTATTTAAAAAAGTTGTACGTAGTAGAAAGAAGTACAGTGCTCATGATGAAGCAAACAAATATAAAAGTGGTGATAAGGTATCTATNATNGAGTGTAAACCGTATTCTAAAAGTAAAAAATTTGAAGTTGTTGGAGAANAAAAATGATACAAGTACAAACTGAACTAAATGTAGCAGATAATACTGGCGCTAAAAAGATTGAATGTATAAAAGTTTTAGGTGGATCTAAAAGAAGNTACGCTAGCATAGGTGATACTATTGTAATTGCTGTAAANGAAGCTATTCCAAAAGGAAAAGTAAAAAAAGGTACAGTTCATAAGGCTGTAGTAGTAAGAGTAAAAAAGGGGATTCACAGAGACGATGGTTCAAAGGTTAAGTTTGACAATAATGCAGCAGTTCTTGTTGATGATAAAGGTGAACCAGTAGGAACACGTATATTTGGTCCNGTAACTAGAGAATTAAGAAATAAAGGGCAGATGAAGATAATCTCATTAGCTCCTGAGGTACTGTAATGATAATAAAAAAAGGTAATAAAGTTAAAATTCTTTGTGGAAAAGATAAAAATAAGGATGGCGATGTAATTGAGATTGATAGAAAAAATTATAGAGCAAAAGTTAAAGGTCTTAACATGATTAAAAAACACGTAAAATCCACNAAAGAAAAAAAAGGTGGAATTTTTGAAAAAGAAAATTTTGTAAATCTTTCAAATTTAACAATTATTTCAGACACAAAAAAAGATACTAAAAAAAAAGAGGCTAAGAAATGACACCTAGATTAAAAGAATTATACAATAAAGAGATACAGACAGAATTAAAAACAAAATTAGGTCTAAAAAATAATTTTATGACACCTAAGTTGACAAAAGTTGTTTTGAATATGGGTCTGGGTGTAGATGGTAATGATGCAAAAATTTTAAAAGTTTGTGAAGAAGATCTGTCAAAAATTACAGGTCAAAAACCAGTTGCAACTAAATTTAAAAAGTCAATTTCAAACTTTAAAACCAGAAAAAATACCAAAGCTGGATTAAAAGTTACACTTAGAAAAGATAAAATGTATGAATTTGTTGATAGACTTGTTAATATTGCGCTTCCACGAATTAAAGATTTTAGAGGCTTGTCCGCAAAAGGNTTTGATGATTTTGGTAATTATACATTTGGNATTAAAGAACATATAATTTTTCCTGAAGTAAACTTTGATAAGGTCGATAAAATCAGAGGTCTGGANATCACTATNGTTNTTTCTGCATTGGANAAAAAACATAGTTATGANNTNNTNAAANNNTTAAATTTNCCATTTAANGAAAGNAGAGGNCAANCTAATGGCTAANCTTAGTNCANTNAATAAAAACANTAAAAGNATNAAANTNTCAGATAAATTTNNTNNAAAAAGANNANANNTAAANAAAATAATNATGNATAAAAANTTANNCTTNGAAGANAGATTNAANGCNCAGCAAAAANTNTCNAANNTNCCAAGAAANTCAGCTAAAANTAGNGTTAGAAATAGATGTCAAATAANNGGNAGACCNCATGGNGTTTANNGAAAATTAAANATNTCAAGAATTGCNNTAAGANANTTAGGNNTNGAAGGNAAAATTCCNGGNATGGTTAAATCAAGTTGGTAGAAAGGATATATTATGAGTTTAAGTGACCCTATAGGGGATATGATAGCAAGAATTAAAAATGCTCAGATGAGAAATCAAAAGAAAGTAGATCTCCCATCATCAGCATTTAAAACTAAAATTGCAGATGTACTAAAAGGAGAGGGATTTATTATAGATTACAACGTTGAGGATGTATCTGGAAAACCAAATTTAACCATCAATCTTAAATACCATTCAGGCAGTCCTGTTATTAATACAATCGAGAGAGTTTCAAAACCAGGAAGAAGAATTTTTTCTAGTGCAGAAAGTTTACCAAAAATTAATAATGGACTTGGTATAGCGATTATATCGACCTCAAAAGGAGTTATGACTGATATAGATGCAAG
>NZKC01000023.1 GCA_002692475.1 Candidatus Pelagibacter sp. | reverse complement strand
CAAGAGCATTCTTAGAGGGAAGATTAAATGAAAAACAATTAGATAATTTTAGACAAGAGGTAAATCCAGGTGGATTGTCCTCATATCCACATCCATGGTTAATGCCGAACTTTTGGCAGTTTCCAACTGTCTCAATGGGTTTAGGCCCTATGCTTGCAATTTACCAAGCTCGATTTATGAAATATTTGATTAACCGAGGACTAATAAAAGACGAAGGTAGAAAAGTTTGGGCTTTTCTTGGTGATGGTGAGATGGACGAACCAGAGTCTATGGGTGCCATAGGATTAGCAGCTAGAGAAAATTTGGACAACTTAATTTTTGTAGTGAATTGTAATCTTCAAAGATTGGATGGTCCTGTAAGGGGTAACGGAAAAATTATTCAGGAACTAGAAGGAATTTTTAGAGGAGCTGGTTGGGATGTAATTAAAGTAATATGGGGATCATATTGGGATCAGCTTTTAGCAAAAGATAAGACTGGTCATTTAGTTAAGATCATGAATGAAACTGTTGATGGTGAATACCAGGCTTTTAAAGCAAGGAATGGTCTATATGTAAGGGAAAATTTTTTTGGAAAATATCCAGAGACAAAAGAATTAGTATCTTCATTGTCAGATAAAGACATCTGGAGACTTAATAGAGGAGGACATGATCCTCATAAAGTTTACGCTGCATATGACCTAGCATCTCAAAATAAGGGAAAACCAACAGTAATTATTGCAAAAACAATTAAAGGATATGGTATGGGAAAAACTGGAGAAAGTGTAAACACAACTCATCAACAAAAAAAGATGGGTGTTGATGATCTTATGTATTATAGAGATCGATTTGATGTTCCTTTAACTGATAAACAGGTTCAAGACGTACAATATTTTAGACCAAATGAAAATTCTGAAGAAATAAAGTATTTAAAAGATCAAAGAATAAAGTTAGGTGGATTTATTCCAGAAAGAACAACTTATGCAAAACAAATAAAAGCACCCCAAAAAGATATTTTTGATTTTCTTAAAGAGTCAACCGGTAAAAAAGAAATGTCTACAACAATGGCGCTGGTAAGATTACTAACTAATCTTCTAAGAGATAAAAATGTTGCCCCAAGGCTTGTACCAATAATACCAGACGAAGCTAGAACATTTGGAATGGAAGGTTTTTTTCAAAAAATCGGAATTTATGCTCATGAAGGACAAAAGTATGAACCAGAGGATGCTGAGCAACTAAGTTCTTATAGAGAAGATAAGAAAGGTCAAGTCTTAGAAGAAGGAATTAACGAAGCAGGTTCTATGTCTTCATGGATAGCCGCAGGCACATCTTACACTAACCACGATATTGAAATGATACCTATTTATTTATTCTACTCAATGTTTGGATTTCAGAGAGTAGGAGACTTTGCGTGGGCTGCGGGTGATAGTCAAGCAAGAGGTTTTTTAATTGGAGCAACATCTGGAAGGACTACTTTAGCGGGAGAAGGATTGCAACATCAGGATGGACATAGTCATATTATTGCATCCACCATACCTAACTGTATATCTTATGATCCTACATTTGCTTATGAGCTAGCAGTAATATTTAGGGAAGGACTTAAAAGAATGCATGAAAAAAAAGAAAATATTTTTTATTACATTACAACTATGAATGAAAACTATCCTCATCCAGCCATGCCAAAAGACAAAGGTTGTGAAGATGGTATTCTTAAAGGCATGTACAAGTTTAAGGATTTCAACAAAAATAAAAAAACTAAAATTCAACTAATTGGATCAGGTGCAATTTTACGNGAAATAATAAGTGGTGCAGAAATACTTCAAAATGAGTATGGAATAGATAGTGAAATTTGGAGTGTTACTAGTTTTAATGAACTTGCAAGAAATGGAATGGAAACTGAAAGGTATAATCTATTAAATCCTGATGAAAAAAATAAAATTTCTTATGTAGAAGAATGTTTAGGTCGATCAAATATTCCTGTATTAGCAGCATCAGATTATATGCGAAGTCATTCGGAGCAAATCAGACCGTTTGTTAAAAATAGTTTTTATTCTTTAGGTACCGATGGTTTTGGAAGAAGCGATACAAGAAAAAATTTAAGAAAGTTTTTTGAGGTTGATAAAGAACATATAGTTACATATGCCCTAAGTGTATTATCAAATGAGCAACTAATTTCTTCAAAAGCAGCAAAAGATGCAATAAAAAAATATAAAATAGACTCTAAAAGAGTATTCCCAAGCAAATTATAAATATGAATGAAAAAAAAAGAGTACCAGCAAGTCCAAAAACTAGAAAATTTGCAAGGGAACTTGGCGTTGATATTAATTTAGTATCAGGAACCAAAAGAGATGGGAGAGTCATAGAGGAGGATATTAAAAAATTTGTTAAAGGAATTAGTTTAGAAAAAAATTACGACAGCAAAAATCAATTCAAATCAGAATACCTTCATTCAGATTTTGGTGAAGTAGAGACTAAAGAAATACCAAGAATTAAAAAGTTAGCTGCAACACACCTTTCCCACGCATGGAATACAATTCCACATGTTACAAATCATGACGAGGCAGATGTTACAGATATGGAAAACTTCAGAAATTCTTTAAAGGATTTATATACTGGGGAAAAAAAGAAAATTACTCCACTTGCTTTTATAATTAAAGCATTAGTTGCTACATTAAAAAAATTTCCTTCATTTAATAGCTCAATCGATGAAATCGAGAATGGAAAAATGACATTAAAAAAATATTTTCATATCGGTATTGCAGTTGACACAGAACACGGGTTAATGGTTCCAAAGTTAAGAAATGTAGATCAAAAAAATATCAACCAGATAGCTGACGAACTAAGAATAACAAGTGACAAATGTAGAAAGCTTAAAATTGATAAAAAGGATTTTTACGGTGGCTCAATGACAATAACGAGTCTTGGAGGGATAGGAGGATCCTTTTTCACACCTATTATCAATTTCCCTGAAGTTGCTATACTCGGAGTGGGGAAATTAAGGAAATTACATTCACATGTAGATGGAAAATCTAATGAAAGAATTATGTTACCTCTATCATTATCCTACGATCACAGGATTATAGATGGAGCAGAAGCTGCAAGATTTAATAATGAGCTGAAAGAGAATCTAGGTAGGAACTTTGCATATAGGTTAGCGTTATAATGACAAAAACTCAATCAATGCTGGCTGCTCTNTTTTGTACATTTATTTGGGGCACAACTTTTATTGCTCAAGATACTGGAATGGATTTAATTGGTCCTTATGTTTTTAATACCACAAGATTTTTTGTAGGATTTTTAGCTTTGTTGCCATTTTATTTATTATTAGAAAGAAGAAATACAGAGGCGGTTATATCAAAAAATAAAAAAAGGTTTGTAATTTTGTCTGTAATTATAGGTATAAATCTATTTTTTGCTTCATTATTTCAACAAGTAGCATTACTTTTTACAGATGTTGCTAATGCTGCCTTTTTTACAATCTTCTACGTTCCGATGGTTCCTATTATTGTTTTTTTTCTTTTTAAAAAAAAAATACATTGGAGTGTATGGCCATCAGTTCTTTTATGCGTAGTTGGGGGTTATTTTTTAACAAATTTTCAAGATGCAACTGTCAGAATTGGTGACACACTTGTGGTTATATGTGCTTTATTTTGGGCTTTACATATAATTTTTATTGGAATTATAATTAAGGAATTTAACGCACCAATACTAGTTGGTTTAGTACAAACTTTTATTGTTTCAATCTGTTCTTTAATTCCAGCTTTGATTTTTGAGGAATTTATTTGGTCGAATATATTAAGTCAAAAAATTCAAATACTTTACGCTGGTATATTATCTGGTGGTATAGCATTTGTTTTACAAATTTACGCACAACAAAATATNGCTCCAGCACCATCTGCTATAATTTTTTCTTTGGAAGGTGTTTTTGCTACGGTTGCTGCTTGGATAATTTTATCCCAAATACTTAATATCAATAACATAATTGGCTGTTGTTTTATACTTGCTGGTGTTTTAATTTCCCAACTGCTACCAGAGTTTAAAAAAGCTTAGAANTATATTATATAAAATAATCCTAAGGATAAAATAATTCTATATATTACAAAAATAACCAAACTAAAGTNNTTAACAAAAATTAGAAAATACTTAATTGTTAAATATGAAAAAATAAATGAAAAAATAATTGAAAATAAAATAATTAAATTTAATTCAAAAGTTTCAGAATATAGATCTTTTAAACTTAAAAAACTTGCTCCACTAAGTGCTGGTATAGATAAAAAAAACGAAATTTTAGTTGAATCATATCTATCAAAATTTAAAAAACGTGCAGCCGTTATAACAATTCCTGATCTACTTACACCTGGAACTAATGCAAGCATTTGAAAAAATCCAATAGTTAAAATTGATTTTAAATTAAGATCATTTTGAATTTTTTTATTAACCTTAAATTTATCTGATATGTACAAAAGAATTGCAAATATTAATGTAGTCCAAGCAATCAGATCAAGGCTTCTAAAGTAGTAAATAAACCCAGACGTATATAAAATAGCACCCAGTATAATCGTTGGAAAAGAGCCTAAAATAATTAAGTATAAGAGTTTTTTATCATCCAAAATTTTTATTAAATCATTTCTGAAAAAAAATATAATCGCTAAAAGAGATCCAAGATGCATCCCTGTATCAAGATATAATGAACCTATTTGTAAATTCGAAATTTTATTAACCAAAATCAAATGAGCAGAGGAGCTTATTGGTAAAAATTCAGTAATCCCTTGAATTGCTGATAAGATTATTATTTCAAAAAAATTTGAAAACATTTAAGATTCTTTAGGTAAACTATATAAAATCAAAATAAAGCGATATGATGTTAGAATATCAGTTATGCAAAAAACGAATTAAACGTAAAATTAAAGGTTTTTTTGCTATAAATAGGTAATATTAACTGACCTAAATATAGCTTATAATAGATATTTATTAGTATATACAGGTTCAGATTATGTCAAAAAAAATGCTTAAATTTACGGATATAGGTCAGCAAAATCCACCTAAAAGAGAGATAGATCTAAGAAAAGATGATTTTAAAGAGATTTATGATGAGTTTATAAATGAAAAGGCAACTCAACAATCAAGCAGATGTTCTCAATGCGGGGTTCCGTTTTGTCAAGTTCATTGCCCATTAAGTAATAATATACCTGATTGGTTAAAGTTGACTGCAGAGGGAAGATTGCAAGAGGCCTATGAGTTATCGCAAAGTACAAACAATATGCCAGAAGTATGTGGACGAATTTGCCCACAAGATAGATTGTGTGAAGGAAATTGCGTTATTGAGCAGTCTGGACATGGAACCGTAACTATTGGTTCAGTTGAAAAATATATTACAGAAAATGCATGGGCGAACGGTTGGGTAAAACCAATAAAAGTTAAAAATGAAATTAATCAAACTGTTGGAATAATAGGCTCAGGTCCAGCTGGTCTAGCTTGTGCGGAACAACTAAGAACCTCGGGATATAAAGTCACTATTTATGATAGATACGATAGACCAGGTGGGCTTTTAATTTATGGAATTCCAAATTTTAAACTTGAAAAGTTTGTTGTTGAAAGAAGAACAAAGCTTTTAAAGGACGGTGGTATAAAATTTGTACAAAATTTTGAAATAGGTAAAGATGCTTCACTAGAAGATTTAAGACAAAAGCATGATGCTATTTTAATTTCAACAGGTGTATATAAGGCAAGAGAAATAGATTTACCTGGAAATGATTTAGAAAATATTTTCCCTGCAATGGATTTTTTAACGGCCTCAAATAAAAAAGGTTTAGGTGATAAAGTTGAATTATTTGACAACGGAAAACTAAATGCCGAGGGCAAAGATATTGTTGTCATAGGTGGTGGAGATACTGCAATGGATTGTGTCAGAACTGCAGTAAGACAAAATGCAAAATCTGTAAAATGCCTTTACAGAAGAGATAAAGAAAATATGCCAGGATCTTCAAGAGAAGTTGCAAATGCAGAAGAGGAAGGTGTAGAATTTGTTTGGTTATCTGCACCCAAAGAATTCAAAGGAAAAAACAAAGTGGAAAGTTTGTCCGTAAATAAAATTAAGTTGGGTGAGCCAGATGAAACAGGTAGAAGGAAACCTGAAGTTCAAAAGGACTCACACTTTGAAGTAAGATCAGACATGGTTATTAAAGCTTTAGGTTTTGATCCAGAAGACTTACCAAATCTTTTTGGGAGTAAAGATTTACAGGTATCTAGATGGGGAACTATAAAAACAGACTTTGATACTATGGAAACAAATTTACCTGGAGTTTTTGCAGCTGGAGATATAATACGTGGTGCTTCACTTGTCGTTTGGGCAATAAAAGATGGAAGAGATGCAGCAGTTTCAATTAAGAAATTTCTAAAGAAAAAACTATCTGAAGAAGAGAAAGTTGCATAATGGAAAGATATAAAAAAAACATTGAACTTTTACAGAATAATAATGTTTATTCAAAAGAGATGGAGCATGATGCGTGTGGAGTTGGCTTAGTAGCCTCTACTCAAGGAAAAAAATCTCGTGAAGTAGTCGAATACGGCATTGAAGCNTTAAAAGCTGTCTGGCATAGGGGAGCTGTAGATGCAGATGGTAAAACAGGTGATGGTGCAGGAATTCATTTAGAAATACCTAAAGATTTCTTTATAGAAAAAATAGAGATAACCGGACATAAATTTGATAATGCAGAAATTTGCGTAGGCATGATCTTTTTACCAAGAAATAATTTTGAGTCACAAGAAACATCAAGAACAATTATAGAGAGAGAATTAACAAAAAGTAATTTCAGTATATATGGATGGAGACAAGTTCCAGTAAATCCAAAGGTCCTTGGAGAAAAGGCTGATAGCACNAGACCAGAAATTGCCCAAGTTTTATTTAAACATAATGATATCGACCTTAACGGTAAAGACTTGGAGAGACGCCTTTATGAAACNAGAAGAAAAATTGAAAANGAAGCTATAAAAAATTCGTTAGATGGACTCTACATATGTTCACTTAGCTCAAAATCTATAATTTATAAAGGAATGTTCTTAGCAGAGTCTATTTCAGATTTTTATATTGATTTACAAGATAAGCGTTTTATNTCCAGGTATGCAATTTTTCATCAAAGATTTTCAACCAATACAGCTCCGAGTTGGGATCTTGCTCAACCTTTTAGAGCAATTGCACATAATGGAGAAATTAATACTTTTAGAGGAAATAAAAACTGGATGAAAATTCATGAGCAAGAAATGGACAGTGAATTATTTGATAATATTGAAAACTTAAAGCCTGTTGTACAAGCAGGTACCTCAGACTCAGCCGCCTTAGATAATGTTTTTGAATTACTAAATATTTCTGGTCAACCAGCTCCACTGGCAAAATTGATGTTANTCCCAGATGCATGGTCTAAAAAAAGCAAAGTCTTATCCAAAGATCACCAGCAGTTATTTAATTTTTTAAACAGCACAATGGAACCGTGGGATGGACCTGCTGCAATTGCTGGAACAGATAATGAATGGGTTATAGCTGCAAATGATAGAAATGGATTAAGGCCATTAAGATATACAATTACAAAAGATAATTTNTTATTTGCTGGATCTGAAACTGGAATGATCAAACTAAANGAAAAAAAAATAGTAGCAAAAGGAAGATTGGGACCAGGTGAAATTATAGGTGTAAGAATTGAAAAAGGAAAAATATTTACTAACGAAAAAATCAAAAATTATTTGGCTAAGGAATATAAACATTTTAATAGTCAAATTGTTGATCTAGATAAAAAAATAACCGTCTCAAATGAAAAAGCTTTATTTAAAGGAAATGAATTAAAAAAAAGACAACATGCTTTTGGAATAAGTCTTGAGGATTTAGAATTAATTCTTCATCCAATGGCTGAGGATGCTAAAGAAGCTACAGGCTCAATGGGAGATGATACTCCTCTAGCAGTTTTATCGGATAAATACAGACCACTTTATCACTTTTTTAGACAAAATTTTAGTCAAGTGACCAATCCACCGATTGACTCTTTAAGAGAAAACAAAGTAATGAGTTTAAAAACAAGATTTGGAAATCTAGGAAATATTTTAAACTTTGATAATTTAACAAAAGAAAATATTTATGTATTAGACTCTCCAATTTTATCAAATTCCCAACTTAAAAAATTTATTAACTATTTTGGTAAAAANTCATTTGANATAGATTGTACATTTGAAAAGAATGANAATTTAGAAATTGCTTTAGAAAAAATTCAAAAACAAGCAGAAATTGAGGTAAGAAAAGGTGTTAAACAATTAATTTTATCCGATAAAAATATTTCTGAAAAAAGACTTCCAATACCAATGCTTTTATGTGTTGGGGCTATAAATACTTATCTAATAAAAAATAAATTAAGAGGTTACGTTTCAATAAATGTTCAAACAGGAGAAGCTTTGGATACTCATTCATTCGCAACTCTTTTAGGAGTTGGAGCGACAACAGTGAATCCATATTTAGCTTTAGATTGTCTCTATCAAAGATTTGAAAAAAAACTTTTTGGTAACTTTGAATATGAAGACTGTATAAAAAGGTACATAAAATCAGTAAATAGTGGACTTTTAAAAATTATGTCAAAAATGGGCATATCTGTTTTAAGTTCATACAGAGGAGGATGTAATTTTGAAACAGTTGGATTGAGCAGAACGATAGTTTCAGATTATTTTCCAGGAGTGATATCAAAAATTTCAGGCATTGGTTTAACAGGAATTGAAAAAAAAATAAGAATTATTCATGATGAAGCTTTTGAGACTGAGGATACAGTTCTTCCAATTGGAGGAATTTATCGTTACAGAAAAAATGGAGAATTACACCAGTATCAAGGTAAGTTAATACATATGCTCCAAAGTGCAGTTGGTAGTGGATCTTATAAAGTTTATAAAAAATATGCAGAAGGTATTTACAATCTCCCCCCTATAAATTTAAGAGATCTTATTGATTTTAGAAAAAGATATTTAAATAAACCAATTCAAGTAACAGAAGTGGAACCTATAGAAAATATTNTAAAAAGATTTGGGAGTGGGAGCATGTCACATGGAGCATTATCTAAAGAAGCTCATGAAACTTTAGCTGTAGGCATGAATAGAATTAGAGGTGCTTCTTGTAGTGGAGAAGGTGGAGAAGATGAAAAAAGATTTGTTAAAATGGAAAATGGAGATAGTGCNAATTCTAGNGTAAAACAAATAGCATCNGCAAGATTTGGGGTGACCATTAATTATTTAAATAACTGTAATGAAATNGAAATAAAAATGGCTCAAGGAGCAAAACCAGGAGAGGGAGGACAATTACCTGGTTTCAAAGTATCTGANGAAATAGCNAANTTAAGACANTCAACACCTGGGGTAACATTAATTTCTCCNCCCCCGCATCANGANATTTATTCNATCGAAGATTTAGCTCAGTTAATTTATGATCTTAAACAAATAAATCCTAANGCAAGAGTTGGAGTAAAATTAGTTGCTTCCTCAGGAATTGGNACTATTGCTGCAGGNGTAGCNAAAGCAAAAGCAGATATAATTTTAATTTCTGGACATAATGGAGGAACAGGAGCNAGTCCACANACAAGTGTAAAATATGTAGGCGTACCATGGGAAATGGGATTGACTGAGGCAAACCAAGTTTTAACTCTTAACAATTTAAGACATAGCGTAACCCTAAGAACTGATGGAGGAATAAAGACAGGGAGAGATGTGGTTATTGCAGCAATGATGGGAGCAGAAGAATTTGGTGTTGCAACCACAGCATTAGTAGCGATGGGATGTATTATGGTAAGACAGTGTCATTCAAACACTTGCCCAGTGGGAGTGTGTACTCAAGATGATAAACTAAGAGAAAAGTTTACAGGAACTCCAGACAAGGTTGTTAATTTATTTACATTTATTGCTACTGAAGTAAGAGAAATCCTTGCAGAACTTGGCTTTAAGTCACTTAATGAAATTATTGGAAGAACTGATCTTTTAAGACAAGTGAGTAAAGCCTCTCCTAATCTAGATGATCTTGATTTAAACCCATTGTTTGTTCAGGCAGATCCAGGCGAAAATAAAAGATATTGTGAAAAACAAGAGATTAACAATGTTCCAGACACTCTTGATCAAAAAATTTGGCCTGAAATTGAAAAAAAACTAGATGATACAAAATCAATAAAAACTGAGTTTGAAATTGAAAATACTCATAGAGCAGTAGGAACAAGGATTTCTCACAACCTATATAAAAAATTTGGACATGATAAGTTAGACGAAGGATTTTTAACTTTAAATTTTAAAGGATCTGCAGGACAATCTTTTGGAGCTTTTGCAATGAAGGGATTAAAATTAGTTTTAAAAGGTGATGCAAATGATTACGTAGCAAAAGGACTCTCTGGAGCCACGATATCAATTAAATTGACAGACGAAAGTAATTTAATTTCTTCAGAAAATACAATTATTGGAAATACAGTATTATATGGAGCAACATCAGGTAAACTTTTTGCAGCCGGACAAGCTGGAGAGAGATTTGCTGTAAGAAATTCAGGAGCCATTTCAGTAATTGAAGGATGTGACTCTAACGGATGTGAATATATGACAGGAGGAACTGTTATTATTCTTGGCGAAGTTGGCGATAATTTTGCAGCGGGAATGACTGGAGGGATGGCATTTATTTATGATAAAAATAAACAGTTTGAAAAAAAAGTTAATTCAGAAACAGTTATTTGGCAAAATTTAGAAACAGATTTTTGGAAAAACTTTTTAAAGAGTATGATTGAGGAACATTACAAGGAAACAAATTCAACTCTTTCCAAAAAAATAATTGAAAATTTTGAAGAAGAAATTTTGAATTTTTTACAAGTTTGTCCTAAAGAAATGTTGGATAAATTAGATCATCCAATTACAATAAAATCTAATATTAAAAAAGTAAGTTAAAGTGTCTAACATTTTTTGTTTTGGTTACGGACAGGTTGCACATGGGTTTGTTAATAACTTATCAAAAAAAAATATTAAATTTAATTTATCTTATACCTCTCGATCAATTGAGAATAAAAATAACACCAATTCACAAAAAATCTTTAAACTCAATGAAAATTCTTATGATTCAGAAATTATACAAGAAATTCATAATTCAGATTTTATATTAATTTCTATACCTCCTATTAAAGGTAATGATATCGTTATAAAACATTTTTCAGAAGTATTTAAAAAAGTTAAAGCTAAATGTATAATATATTTATCCGCAACGAGTGTTTATGGAAATCATAATGGTAAATGGGTAACTGAAAAAAGTTCGACAGAACCTACTTCAGAAAACGGAATTAATAGACTGGAAGCTGAAAAAAAATGGATTTTGATTTCTGAAAAATTAAGTTTACCAATTCAAATTTTTAGACTTTCTGGGATTTACTCTAATACNAATAACATTTTAAAAAGATTAGAAGCAGGNACTGCCCGAATTATTAATAAAGATAATCATTTTTTTTCAAGAATTCATGTAGATGATATTGCTAANATTNTAACNAAATCGATGACACATTTTCAATCTGGTGAAATTTTTAACATATCTGATGACAGGCCAGCCTCTACTGGGGAGATAACTGAATATGCTGCAGGTTTAATTAATGCAAAAATTCCTAAAAAAATTAATTTAGAAGATTTAGAAAATGGAATGCTTAAAAATTTTTATAAAGACTCTAAAAAAGTTAATAATGAAAAAATGAAAAAATTTTTTAATTATAACCTCAAATTTCCCTCTTACATTGAGGGTTTAAAACATATTAGAGACAATAGTTTTTAATTCAGTTGCAATCCTTTTTAAACTTTTTTTGTCTGATAAACTGTGGTCTCCTTTTTTAATAATAATTAACCTTTTTTTTGCATTAGGAAAAAGTTTTAAAACTTTTTTTGAAAAAATTGTTGGCACGACCTCATCTTTACTTCCATGTATCATGGTCACGAAAATTTTTGATAGAATTTTTTTATTTAATACTTTATTTTTTTTCCCATCCTTTATTATTTGATAAGTAATTGGATACTCATAATCTCCATTTTTTAGGAGATAAAGCCCTTTTGATATAATTTCTTGTTTAATCTTTTTTGAAAATTTATTCCACATTAATTTTTCTAGAAACTCTGGAGCAGAACCTATTCCAATAAATCCTTTTATTTTTTTTGAAAAATATTTAAATTGGTTTAATCCTATCCATGAGCCCATACTTGACCCAATTAAAATAATATTTTTATTTTTNGTTATTTTATTAATTATNTTTTTAGTATCNTNNGACCAAATACTTATATTTCCNCTAACAAACTTACCCGAAGATTTTCCATGACCAGAATATTCAANCCCAAGAAAACCAATTTTTTTATTTTTACAAAATTTTAATAAACTTTTNGGTTTATTTCCCTCAAGATCGGACATAAATCCATGAAGAAAAACAACACAAAGGTTCGCTTTATTGTTTATTGATAAATATCTTATCTTTTTATATTTATTCAATTTTAGGTATTTGTATTTAGTCATATAAAGTTTATTTACATCAATTGATAATGTATATTTTAATTCAATGGCATCAAAATTAAAAGTGTTACAAGTTATACCNAGGCTAGGTTATGGNGGTGCAGAAACTGGTTGTTATGATTTAGCACATTANTTATACGAGCAAAAATGTAAGTCATACATAGTTACTAGTGGTGGGGAACTTTTGGAATATATAGATAAAAAAAAGGTAAAGCTAATAAAACTACCAGTCCATACTAAAAACCCTATTTTAATTATTATAAATAGTATTATCCTTGCCGTATTAATTTTATTTTTAAATATCTCTATTGTTCATGCAAGAAGTAGAGCACCTGCCTGGTCCTGTTATATTGCCACAAAACTTACAGCTCGTAAGTTTGTAACAACTTTTCATGGTACATATAACTTTAAAAGTTCTATTAAAAAATTTTATAATTCGATAATGGTTAAATCTGATCTACTGATTGCAGGTTCAAATTTTATCTTTTCACATNTTTCAGAAAATTATAAAAGATTTTTAAATTCTAAAAAAAAATTTTTAGTTATNTTTAGAGGTATTAATACTGAATATTTTGATGCTGATACAATAAAGCTTAAAAATGTAGAAAAATTAAAAAATTCTTGGAAAATTGAAGAAAATAAAAAAATTATATTATTACCTGGAAGACTTACTGCTTGGAAAGGNCAAGAAATGTTTATTGAAGCAATAAATTTATTTCAGTTAAAAAATCCTGAATTAGANTATGTTGCAGTAATTCTAGGAAATGATCAAGGAAGNACTGTCTATAGAAAAAAATTAGAGAGACTTGTTCAGCAATTTAANCTTACTCAAAAAATTAAATTTGTTGATAATTGTAGAGATATGCCCTTAGCTTATCACATATCAGATGTAATAGTTTCATCTTCAATTGAGCCTGAGGCATTTGGGAGAGTTTCAGTAGAAGCTCAAGCAATGAAAAAACCAATAATTGCAAGTAATATAGGTGGATCCAAAGAAACTGTAATAGATAATAAAACTGGATTATTATTTGACAGTGGAAATCCNAAATCATTATGCGATAAACTTGATGAANTAATAAAACTAGACAGTTTAACTTTAGATTTAATGGGTAGAGAAGGAAGAAAAAACGTTATAAATAGATTTAATATTGATAAAATGTGNTTAAACACTTATTCAGAATATAAAAAATTAATAAATTAATGCCAAATATTACGCTACCAGANGGTAAACAAATAAAATTTGATAAACCTGTTAGTGGTTTTGATATATGTGATAAAATTAGTAAATCCCTAACAAAAAACGCACTTATAATGAGTGTTGATGGTAAACAAAAAGANTTATCGTTTAATATCGAAACAGATTCAAAGGTAAAAATTTTCACAGCTAAAGATAAAGAGGGATTAGAGACTATAAGACATGACACTGCTCATATTATGGCAATGGCGGTTCAAGAATTATACCCTGGAACGCAAGTGACTATCGGACCAGTTATTGAAAATGGATTTTTTTATGATTTTGCAAGAAAAGATCCTTTCACAGATGATGATCTTAAAAAGATCGAAAAAAGAATGTCAGAGATAATAGATAAAGATGTTAAAACAAGAAGAGAGGTTTGGGACAGAGATAAAGCAATTAGNCATTTTAAAAAAATTGGCGAAAAATATAAAGCTGAAATAATTGAAAGTATTCCCAAAAATGAAGAACTNTCTATTTATCATCATGGNGANACCTGGCATGATTTGTGTCGAGGTCCACATCTAGTTTCCTCAGGAAAAATTGGTAAAGCNTTTAAATTGACAAAAGTTTCNGGAGCATATTGGCGTGGAGACTCCGATAATGAAATGCTACAAAGAATTTATGGTACTGCCTGGTCATCTCAAAAAGANNTAGATGACTATNTAAAACGAATTGAAGAGGCTGAAAAAAGAGATCATAGAAAACTTGGAAAAGAAATGGATCTATTTCATTTTAGAGAAGAAAGTCCAGGCTCAGTATTTTGGCACGAACGAGGATGGAGTCTTTTTCAAAAATTAGTTGATTATATGAGATATAGACAAAAAAAAGCAGGTTATAAGGAAATAAATACACCTGAGATTTTAGATAGAAGCCTTTGGGAAAAATCAGGTCANTGGGAAAAATTTGGTGAGCATATGTATACATCAAAAACACCNGATGAAAAAATATTTGCTATTAAACCTATGAATTGTCCAGGATGTGTTCAAGTTTTTAATCAAGGTTTAAAAAGTTATAGAGATCTTCCTTTAAAAATGTCAGAGTTTGGTAAAGTTCATAGGTATGAGCCATCTGGAGCACTACATGGATTAATGAGAGTAAGGGCTTTTACCCAAGATGATGCTCATATTTTTTGCACAGAAGATCAAATAACAAGCGAGTCATTAACCGTTACAAATCTAATCTTAAATATTTATAAAGATTTAGGTTTCAGTAATGTAATTTTAAAATACTCAGATAGACCAGAAGTACGAGTTGGAGAAGATGTAGTTTGGGATAAATCAGAAGCTGCATTACTTGAAGCAGTTAAAGCTACAAAACTTGAATATAGTATAAATAAGGGAGAAGGTGCATTTTATGGACCAAAAATTGAGTTTGTATTGCGAGATGCAATAGGTAGAGATTGGCAATGTGGAACATTGCAAGTCGATTTAAATTTGCCAGAGAGGTTGGGAGCAACTTATGTTGATAAGGATGGATCAAAAAAAGTTCCAGTAATGCTTCATCGAGCATTGTTTGGTTCTCTTGAAAGGTTTATTGGAATTTTAATAGAAAATTATGCGGGCAAATTACCATTTTGGATAAGTCCACTNCAAGTTGTTGTAATTCCGGTATCGGATGATTTTGATGACTATGCAAAAAAAGTTTCGGAAAAAATTAATAATTCAGATATAAATTCTATAGTTGATTTAAAAAATCATAATTTAAATTACAAAATAAGGGAACATTCTTTATCAAAGATACCAGTTCTATTAATTTGTGGTAAAAAAGAAGTTGACAGTAATAGTGTAACTATTAGAAAGTTAGATAATAATAAACAAGAAACTATGAAGTTAGATAAATTTATAGATCAATACACAGCTCTAAATCGAGCACCCACAAATTAAGTGGTAGATCGCAAAAATTATTTTCAGAGAAGAACAAAAGATAGAGGCCCTAGGTCNAATAATAGGATTTACTCTCCAGAGGTTCAAGTTATTTCAAGTGATGGAGAAAATCTTGGTGTTCTAAATACTACGCAAGCAATTTCAATGGCGAAGAATGAAGGTTTAGATCTNATAGAAATTTCTCCAAATGCAAAACCACCAGTTTGTAAAATAATGGANATGGGTAAATATAAGTATGATGCTCAAAAAAAGGCAAATAAAGCTAAAAAGAAACAAAAGAAAATTGATCTAAAAGAAATTAAATTAAGACCTGTAACAGAAGTTCANGATTATACTTTTAAAATAAAAAATGCTCAAAAATTTCTGTCAAAAGGAGATAAGGTTAAATTCACAATCAGGTTTAAAGGNAGAGAGTTACAGCANACCTACCTTGGTAATAAATTAATGGATAAAATTAAAGCTGATATGTCTACGATTGGAAAAATCGAATTACATCCAAAGTTTGATGGAAAGCAGATGATAATGGTAATTCAGCCTTTATAGTTAGTGATTAATTAAGGTTGTAAAATTAAAGTTATATTTGTATAAGTTCGCCCATGCCAAAATTAAAAACTAAAAGTTCAGCAAAAAAAAGATTTAAAATTTCTGCAAAGGGAAAAGTTATTATGGCCCAGGCAGGTAAAAGGCATGGAATGATCAAAAGAACAAATTCACAAATAAGAAAACAAAGAGGCACTACTACAATGTCTAAGCAAGATGGAAAAATTGTAAAATCTTATATGCCTTACAGTCTGAGAGGATAANATGGCTAGAGTAAAAAGAGGTGTAACAAGTAGNGCAAAACACAAGAAAGTTTTTAAAGCNGTAAAAGGCCAGTGGGGTAGAAGAAAAAATACTATAAGAGCAGCAAGGCAAGCTATGGAAAAAGCTATGCAATACGCTTATAGGGATAGAAGAAATAAAAAAAGAGAATTTAAATCTTTATGGATTCAAAGAATTAATGCGGGAGTTAGAGCAGAGGGTTTAACGTATTCAAAATTCATTAATGGTTTAAANAAGTCTGGGATTAAGTTAGANAGGAAAATTCTAGCACAAATAGCATATGATAACCCAGAGGCATTTAAAACTATAGTTAAAAAGGCTCAAGCAGCTCTAAACTAATCTTCTCTATTGTTTTTCCTAAGTTAAGAAATATTCTAAANAAATGTCTGATATTATAAAAATAAAAAAAGAATATCTTAGCAAATTAAATAATGATTTAGATTTAAATAGTATTAATCAAATTAAGTCAGAATTATTTGGTAAAAGTGGAAAAATTACCAATGAGTTTAAAAAAATAGGCTCAATCTCAGCCGATGAAAGAAAAAAATTTGCTTCTGACCTGAACTTAGCCAAAGATGAGCTACAAACCATCATAGAAAATAAAATCAAAGATATTGAAATAAAAGAAATAAATTTAAAACTTCAAAATGAACAAGTTGATGTAACTTTACCTGAGAGAAGTTTTAATAGAGGCAGAATACATCCAGTATCTCAAGTTATTGATGAAATATCATCTATATTTTCTGAAATAGGTTTTAGTGTTGCTGAAGGTCCTGATGTTGAAAATGAGTAT
>NZKC01000051.1 GCA_002692475.1 Candidatus Pelagibacter sp. | reverse complement strand
TCTGATAAAGAGATTAAAATAAACAAACCCTCAAGATCTGCAAAGCTTAGATATGCTATAAAAATTAATGCAGCTAAAGATTTTGAGTCAGCGGTCTACGAAAAATTTAAATTTTTAACTGATATAGAAAAGTTGTCTGAAAAGTTATGAAAAAATATTCAGTTATATTTATAATTATTTGTTTAATATCCCTAACTACGTTAGTTAAAAATACTTCAAAAAATCTAGAAAATGAAATCTACAACAAGAAAGAAAGCATAGTATTATTAGATAATAAGTATAATTTAGTCCTTTTAGAGAATAATTATCTTACTTCTCCAAAAAACTTATCTAATTATTATAATAATTTAAGCAACAAAGAATACAGTCCTTTAGATATAACTAGCCTAAATAAAATTTCTTTTTCTGAAGAAGAGCTTAATTTACAAAAATTTATAACAAATGAATGATTCAAAAGAAAAGTTAATTATAAATGAATACGAAAGTGAATTTACTTTTAAAAAAAATATTTCAAATTTAAGTATTTCATTTAATAGATCAGCTTTTATTTTTTTCTTTTTTACATTAATTTCACTATTATTTTCGGTAAAGATTTTTTATTATGGTTCAATTTTAGATGGTAATAATTTAAAGCAAGACATTAAAAAAAAAGATTTTAGGGCTGATTTATTAGATAGAGAAGGTAATTTTATAGCAAAGAGTGTTCAAACTATAAACATCGGAATTAATCCCAATAAGGTAAGGGATAAAAAAAAGTTTTTATTAAAGCTTAAATTAGTATTTCCAGAAAAAAATTTTACTTCAATAGAGAAGAAACTTAATAAAAATAAATTTTTTTACCTAGAGAAAAAAGTCTCTAATGAGAACTATGATAAAATCAAGTTACTTGGTGAAAAAGCTATTGAATATGAGTCCAAAATATCCAGAATTTATACTCACTCAAATCTTTATAGTCATATAGTAGGTCAAGTAGATGAGGATAGTATTGGGATATCTGGTTTAGAAAAATCTTTAAATGAAAAACTTATAACTCAAAAAAATCCAATATCATTAACAGTTGATACGAATATACAATTTTTAATCAGAGAAGAATTAATTCAAGCTAATAAAATATTCAAAACTGAGGGGAGTGCAGCAATTTTAATGGATGTAAATAATGGAGAGATAATATCAATGGTTTCTACTCCAGATTATGATCTTAATAAAAGATCAAAACTAAATGATAAAAAATTTATAAATAGGATAACCAAGGGTATTTACGAATTTGGATCAGTTTTTAAAACATTCACTTTAGCAAGTGGTTTAAGTTATAAAAAAATAAAAATAGACACTGAGTTTAAAGAATTACCCAAAAGTATTTCATGTGCAGGAAGACCCATTAGAGAATATGATTTGAATATTCCAAGTACATTAAATGCAGAGGAAATACTCATTAGGTCTGGCAATATTGGGTCTGTAAGAATTGCTCAGAAAGTTGGAATTGATAAATTTAAACTATTTTTAAAGAAAATAGGTATCTTGGATAGAATTGAATTCGAATTGGAAGAAATAGGAACACCACTTCCAATTCGTTGGGGAAAATGTAAGCTAGCTACAGCTTCTTTTGGACATGGTATAACTACTACAATTTTACAATTAGCAAAAAGTTATTCAATAATAAGCAATGGGGGATATGAAATTAATCCAACACTCATAAAAAAAAACAATCTGAATATAAAAAAAAAAAAATTAATAAATAAAAAAATTTCTAAAGAAATAAATTCNGCTTTAAGAAAAATTGTNACTACAAAAATTGGTACTGCAAATCTAGCAGATGTNCCTGGTTACGAAGTTGGTGGCAAAACAGGAACTGCACAAAAATCTATAAATGGTATTTACTCGAAACAAAAAATCAATACATTTGTGGGAGTATTTCCAATTTCTAATCCAAAATACGTTATAATAGTAATGCTTGATGAGCCTAAAATTAATGAAAATTATATTTATGAATATAGAGATGGGACAGGATTTAAATTAAAAGGTACACCTAGAAATACAGCTGGTTGGACTTCGGTTGAAATTACTGGCAAAATTTTAGAAAAAATAGGACCAATTTTAGCCACAAAATATATGGAGTTTGACTAAATCTATGCTGATAGGAGAGTTATTTAAAAATACTAACAGAAAATTTAGAAATCATTTTTTTTCAGGTTTAGGTTTTGATAGTCAATTGTGTAAGAAAAATTTTATTTTCTTTGCGATAAAAGGAACGGAATATGATGGACATAGGTATATTGATAAAGCTATCCAAAATGGTGCAAAAACAATAATACATCAAAAATCTTTTGAAGGTTTTAAAAAAAATATTTTATTTTTAAATTATAAAAATGTGAGAAAAATTCTTGCAATAAGNTCATATAAATTCTTTAATAAAAAACCAAATAATATAATTGCTGTAACAGGCACAAATGGAAAATCATCAGTATCAGATTTTTACTTACAAATCTTAAAGATAAACAAAGTAGGAGTAGCATCTATTGGTACTTTAGGAATAAAGTATCAAAATAAAGTAATTCCCACAGGAAACACCACCTTAGACTCACTAAATCTTGCAAGATACTTAAGTTTATTAAAAAGAAGGAAAATAAATAATGTGATTTTAGAAGCCTCAAGCCATGGTTTAAAACAAAATAGACTTAACGGTTTAAATATTTCTTGTGGAATTTTTACCAATCTTTCTCACGACCATTTAGATTATCATAAAAATTTGAAAAATTATTTGAATTCAAAATTATATTTGTTTAATTCTTTGCTCAAAAAAAAATCAATTATAATTACAGATAAATCTATTAAAGAATTTAAAAATCTTTATAACATTTCAAAAAGAAAAAAATTCATTTTAAAATCTATATTAGGAAAAAAAAGTACTGTTGAATTGATTGACCATAGTTATGAAGGTGAAAAACAAAATATTAAAATAAAATATAAAAATAAAAATTATAAATTTTCACTAAATCTGATNGGAAAAACACAACTTAAAAATGTTCTCATGTCAATTTTAGCTGCCGAAAGTTCAAAAATAAATTTTGAAACTATAATAAAAAAAATTCATAAAATAAAATCTATCGATGGTAGATTTGAAAAAATAGGGAAATTAAAAAATAATGCTCTAGTAATTTTAGATTATGCTCATACACCAGATGCTTTAAAAACATGTTTAATTGATTTGAAAGAGCAATTTCCTAACAAAAAAGTAAATATTGTGTTTGGTTGTGGGGGAGATAGAGATAAACATAAAAGACCAAAAATGGGAAAAATAGCAAACTTATATTGCTCCAAGATTTATTTGACGGACGATAANCCAAGATNTGAAAGTCCACAAAAAATAAGAAAAGAAATAAAAAAAAATATTTCATCTAATAAAGTTCTAGAAATTCCAGATAGAAAGAAAGCAATTTTAATAGCTATTGAAAAATTAAAATCTAATGAAATTTTAGTTGTTGCTGGTAAAGGGCATGAATTAATACAAGATTATGGTAACAAAAAGAATTTTTTTTCCGATAAAGATATTATTAAAAAATCTATATTTAAAAAAAATAAAAAACTTTCAAAAAATATTAAAGTAAATATTTTAAATGAATATTTCGGTAAAAAAATCTCTAAAAATTCTACTGTTCATTCGGCATCAATTAATTCTAAAACATTAAAAAAAAATGATATATTTTTTGCAATTAAAGGAAAAAAAAATGATGGTAATTTTTTTTTAAAAAATTCAATTAATAGAGGTGCATCTTTAGCTATTGTAAATAGATACCAAAATAATCTTAATCTAAAAAAACAAATAAAAGTATCTAANACTTTAGANTGTTTAACTGATCTATCAAAATTAGTAAGAGATAATTTTCAAGGAACAATAATTGCTATNACTGGGAGTTGTGGAAAAACNTCCCTAAAACAAATGACAGGAGAAGTTTTAAATACATTTAGNAATACAACCTTTTCGCCAAAATCTTACAATAATAAATATGGAGTTCCATTAAGTTTATTCAATCTTAATCTTAATCACGAAAGTGGTGTTTTTGAAATTGGAATGGATAAAAAAGGAGAAATTGATTTTTTAAGNAAAATCTTAAAACCAGATATTGGTGTTATAACTAATATTTCATATGCTCACGCAAAAAATTTTAAAAGTATCGGGGGTATTGCAGCAGCAAANGGAGAATTAATAAAAAATATTAAAAATGGTGGTACAATAATTCTAAATAAGGATGATAAGTTTTTTAATTTCCATCAAAAAAANGCTAAAGAAAGAAATCTCCAAGTTATATCTTTTGGATTTAAAAANAATGCAGATATATCTATTAACTCNTTTAAAAAAACAAGAAANANCCTTAAAATTTGTGTGAAAATTTTTGAAAAGAAAATTTTTTTTAAAGTTAAAAATTTTTATCGAAATAATATTTATAATATTTTAGCATCTATAAGTATTATTCATTCATTAAAGAAAACTAAAAATTTATCAATTAATACATTTAGTAAATTTAAAACTATGGAAGGAAGAGGGGATATATCAAAAATATCACTTAATAATAAAAAATTTTATTTAATTGACGAAAGTTATAATTCTAATCCAATGTCAATGCTTTCTGCTATCGAAAACTATAATTTGGTTAAGTTAAAAAATAATAAAAAACATTTTTTGATGGGTGATATGCTTGAGTTGGGAAAGTTATCAAAGAAACTGCACATAAATTTAAGTAAAAAAATTAACTCTTCGACTATAGATAGATTTCACATTGTTGGAAGATTCGTTAAAGACACCTTTAAAAAAGTTAAAAGTATTAAGAAAGGTAATTATTTAAGTAAACCTGATCAAATTAATGATTTGATTATTAAAGAATTAAATAATAATGACTATTTGATGATTAAGGGATCAAACTCTACTGGTTTAAATAAATTTGTAAACAAATTAAAGGANAGTAAATTAAATGCTTTATAGTTTAATATTAAACTTGATTGAAACGTATTCTTTTTTAAATGTATTTAAATATTTAACTGTCAGAACTGGTTTAGCNGTCTTTACCTCTTTGCTAGTAGTTTTTTTGATTGGAAATCCATTTATTAATTTCTTTTCATCAAAANAAATTTTGAATCCAATAAGAGATGATGGACCNGANGATCATATAATTAAAAAAATTGGTACCCCCACAATGGGAGGGGTTTTAATACTAATTGGATTATTATTTGGTATTTTGTTATGGGGCGATTTAAAAAATTTATATGTATGGTTCTTAATTTATATATTTGCTAGCTATGGTGTTTTGGGTGCTTATGATGATTATAAGAAAATTAAACACAAAAATTCTACTGGTATTTCCTTTAAATTTAAAATCTTTTCACAGATAATAATAGCAACTGTAGGAATAATTTTTTTAAGCATGTATTCAGAAAATACAGATTTAAAAAATCTTTATTTTCCTTTTTTTAAAAATTTGATTATTAATTTAGGTTGGTTTTTTATACCTTTCTCAGTTTTTGTGATTGTTGGTGCTTCTAATGCAGTAAATTTAACAGATGGGCTGGATGGACTTGCAACAGTTCCAGTTATACTAGTTGCATTTTGTTTTGCCTTCATTAGCTATGTGACTGGAAATATAGTTTTNTCAGAATATTTGCAAATACCCTACATTAGTGGGTTGGGTGAGGTTGCTGTTTTTCTTGGGGCAGTAATTGGCTCTTGTTTAGGTTTTTTATGGTTTAATGCACCCCCAGCTAAAATTTTTATGGGAGACACGGGATCATTGGCATTAGGTGGGTCTTTAGGTGCAGTAGGAATTATTACTAAACACGAAATAGTTTTAGCTATAACAGGTGGTCTTTTTGTTTTAGAGGCAATATCTGTAATTGTCCAAGTTGTTTCGTTTAAACTTACTGGTAAACGGATTTTTAGAATGGCGCCAATACACCATCACTTTGAAAAGAAGGGTTGGCCCGAGTCAACAGTTGTTATTAGATTTTGGATTGTAGCAATAATTTTAGCAATGATAGGTCTTGCAACACTTAAATTTAGATAATGCACGAACTTAAAAAGATATTTTTTAAAAAAAAAATATTAATTTATGGACTTAGTCTTACAGGAATTTCAACATTCGATTATTTGAGAAAAACAAATTTTGTAAGTGTTTATGANGATGTTGTTGAAAAAACTAAAATAAAAAAGTTTAAAAATCATAATGTGAATAAAATACAAATTTTAAAAACTACATTTGATTATATTGTAATTAGCCCNGGGATAAATTACAAAAAATGTGGCTTAAAAAGTTTTTTAAGTAAAAATAAAAATAAGATTTGTACAGATTTAGATGTTTTTTATGCTAATAATTTTGGAAATAGAATAATAACTGTAACAGGAACAAACGGAAAATCTACTACAGTTAAATTAATAACAGAAATTTTAAAAAATGCTGGTGAGGATGCAAGATCCGTTGGAAACATTGGTAAGTCTATTTTAAAAGAAAGTAAAATAAAAAAAAAAACTTTATTCATTATAGAAGCCTCATCTTATCAAATAGAATATAGTAAATTTTTTAAATCAAATTATTCAATTCTACTCAATATAAGTCCTGATCATATAGAGAGGCATGGAAATTTTAAAAATTATTTACAAGCTAAATTGAAACTTTTTTATAATAAATCAAAAGAAGATTATGCTTTTTATAATAAGAAAAATAAAATTATAACAAATGGTATTCAAAAAAATAAAATTAAATGTAAAATTTTAAATGTAAACCAGAGTATTAATAAAAAATATATTCATTTAATTAAAAATGAATATATTTTAAATAAAAATAACTTAGAAAATTTATCCTTTATTTTTAAGATTTGTGAAAAGTTGAAAATTAAAAAAAATATAATAATTAAAACTATAAATAAATTTCAAGGATTAAAATATAGACAACAAATAATCTATACCTCGAATACACTTTCAATAGTGAATGATTCAAAATCTACAAGTTTTTCTTCGAGCATTAATTTAATTAATTCTTTTAATAATGTATTTTGGATTTTAGGTGGGCTACCGAAAAAAAAAGATATATTTAATTTCAAAAAAAATAAAAAAACCTATATTCGTGCATATATTTTTGGTAAAAATAAAAAGTTCTTTATTAAAAAATTAAATAAAAAAATAAAATTTCAAGTTTTCCCTTCTATTAAGTATGCGCTACAGAAAATCTTAATAGATATTAAAAAATTAAATATAAATTCAAAAAAAGTAATATTATTTAGCCCGTCATCTGCATCTTTTGATGAATATAAAAATTTTGAAGAAAGAGGCGCCTACTTTGATTTTCTTGTTAAATCTTTTAAAGATAAACTATGATACAGTCTAAAATTTATCAAAGTATTTATTTTAATTGGTGGAGGAGCCTTGATAAAACTATTTTTTTTTTAGTAATCTTCCTTTTTTTATTAGGTCTTTTTTTTTCATTAGTTTCTACTTCTTTAGTAGCTTCTGATAGACTTAATACAAATAGTTATCAATTTTTTTTTAAGCATTTGATTTATATAATAATGGGAGTTTTTATAGTTTTTCTATTCTCTTACATGAGTACAAAAAATTTATTTTTAGCTTCAAATATTCTTTTTATTGTTTGTTTTACAGCCTTATTACTTGTCCCATTTATTGGTATTGAAGTTAAAGGATCTAAGAGGTGGATAGATTTAATATTTTTACCTCGATTTCAACCTATTGAAGTTTTAAAACCTTTTACAATTATTATTATAGCTTCAATTTTATCTTCAGATGTAAAAAGCAATTTGTATTTTAAATATTTTTTAAGTTTTTTAATAATTTTTCCAATATTAATATTATTAATATCACAACCAGATATAGGTCAAACAATTTTAATTTTTTCTACATGGTTAGCATTAATTTTTGTTTCNGGCATTAACCTGTTAATTTTTTTNAGTTTTTTTACGTTAAGTTTTTTTATATTANTTTATATTATTTTTTTTNTACCAAAATTTGAATATATCTTANTACGAATAATTTCTTTTTTTAATCCAGGNTCTGGAAATAGCTATCAATCTGAAAGAGCATCTGAAGCTATAATTAATGGAGGATTTTTTGGAAAAGGAATTGGAGAAGGAGTTCTAAAAAATAAAGTTCCCGAAGCACACACAGATTATATTGTTTCAGTTATATCAGAGGAATTTGGTGTTTTAATGATTTTTATTCTTATATTAATTTTTTTATATTATTTTATATTATTTTTTTTATACCGAAATTTGAATATATTTTAATACGAATAATTTCTTTTTTTAATCCTGGATCAGGAAATAGTTATCAATCTGAAAGAGCATCAGAAGCTATAATTAATGGTGGATTTTTTGGAAAAGGAATTGGAGAAGGAGTTCTAAAAAATAAAGTTCCCGAAGCACATACAGATTACATTGTTTCAGTTATATCTGAAGAATTTGGTGTTTTAATGATTTTTATTCTCATATTAATTTTTTTATATTTAATATTTAAAGTGTTTAAAAAAATTTCATTAATAAATAATGATAAAATCAAATTAATTTTATTAGGCCTCGGATTTATAATTTTTTTACAATTTTTAATTCACGTTGGCGTAAATATTCGAATGTTTCCGACTACTGGAATGACACTTCCTTTTTTAAGCTATGGCGGATCCTCCATAATTGGAACATCTATACTTTCTGGTATAATTCTTAACTTAACGAAAAAAGAAAATATTTCATGAAAAGAAAAATCTTAATAACTACAGGAGGATCAGGAGGGCATGTTGTTCCTGCGTTAACATTCTATGAGCATTTAAAAGATGATTTCGATATATTTTTAACCAGTGACAATCGGGGATCAAAGTTTATAGACAATAAAATTTATAATTTTGAAATTATAAATGTGTTACCATTAACAAAAAATATTATTTTATTACCAAAAAATATTATTTTATTTATTTTTGCAATATTAAAATCCCTAATCTTTTTGAAGAAAAATAAAATAAATATTATAATTTCCACAGGTGGATATATGTCTTTACCAGTGTGTTTTGCAGCAAAAGTACTTAATCTTAAAATAATTTTATTTGAACCAAATATGGTGATAG
>NZKC01000022.1 GCA_002692475.1 Candidatus Pelagibacter sp. | reverse complement strand
CGAGTGTCTTGATATTAGTAATGGACATTTTCATGATAAATTATTTAAAGATCTAGAGGAAAATAACTACATTAACAAAGAAACTAATTCAAAAATTCCCCAAGAGACTATTAGTTTATTAAAAGTTCAAAAAGATACTATTATTAAAAAACTTAACTTTAAACCGGGCACCTACTATACTAAAAGCTTATTTCCTTTATCTAATAGTCAAAATGCCTTTGATTTGTTGTGGAGAATGTGTGAAAGTTATGAACTTTGGTGTAAAGAAATTGGTAAAGAGAAATTGATAACTTTAAATATGACTAGTTTAAATTAATTTTTTTAAAGATTTAAAAATCTATAAATAAAAATAGTTCCTATTACATAAAGAAATACACCAAAAAGCCTTTGTATCTTTACTTTATCCATAGAATGAACTGTGTTGGCTCCTACTCTTGCCATAAACATTGTAATTGGAACAAATATAATAAAAGCAGGAATATTTATAAATCCTATGCTTAATGGAAGTTTTGCATTTAAAATAAGACCTGATAAAAAAAATCCTATAGCACCAAATAACGAAATTATGAACCCAACAGCGGCTGCAGTTCCTATTGCTTTTTTAATTGGATAACCAAAATATTTAAGTATTGGTACATTTATCATAGCTCCNGTTATTCCCATTGGGGCAGATACAAATCCTGATAAAAAACCAGATATTANTTTGGGCATAGTTTTAAATTTAATTTTATTCTTNTTTTTATTNTCTTGAACTAACAATAAATANGCTCCAAATAAATAAACTATAATAGAAAACATCAAAACTANNGATTTTGTCTNTAAGAAAGCTGCTAANAATGTTCCACAAATTACTCCTAAAACAACAAAAATTCCAAAAGATTTTAATAAATTAAAATCCACCACTCCATGTTTGTTGTGGGTAAAAACAGAAACAAATGAAGTCATAATTGTAATTGAGAAAGCTGTACCTACAGTTAAGTGCATTAAATATTGCTTTTCTATATTTAANGTTTCAAATATAAAAAATAAGAATGGTACTGAAATCAAACCTCCACCAATACCAAATAATCCTGCACAAAAACCAACTGGTATAGCTGCACAGATCATAAGGATGACTAAAAAAGTATAGTTATTCTCAATAAAAATATTAAACAAACTGACCCACAAGATTTGAGGTCTTATTCGAATTATAAATATTTTTTAAGTTTANTAGAAACATTTATTTTTTTATTATTAACGTAATTTTCATGATTTTGTTCAATATTTTTTAGTTCATAAAGATAATTAACCATAANACCAAATGATCTTTTAAACCCTACTTCTGATACGTTTGCATTTACATTAACANCATCAATTAATGCACCATTACCTAAGTGAAATCTACTAACATCATTAATTGGAAAACCTTTTTTATTTTTCTCATTCATTAGATAATGCATTACCAGCTTAATCATTAGTTCTTTGTTTTCTACAATTCTTGTGTCTCCAATTTTAAGATCAGATGATTTTAAAAANTTAATATTTTCTGCAGAAGGTCCAACAATTGNTTTAATTTTTTCGTTATCTAAATATGAATACCAATCTCTAAAGCCAGGTATAGGCGATAAAGTTCCAAAATTTTTAATATGGGGTAACTCTTCTTGAATTTCATAAACAACTCTTTTTATTAAGAAATTACCTAAGGTAACTCTTGATAAACCTTCCTGACAATTGCTTATAGAATAGAATGTTGCAGTATCATTTTTTGTATTACCCGCAGTTGTTGGCTTTAAAAGTTCCTGTATTGATTTACCCAAACCTTTGCCTAATGCTACTTGTACAAATATTATAGGTTCATCATCAAGTGCTGGGTGAAAGTATGAGAAAAACCTTCTATCTTCTCCTAACCTTATTTTTAAGTCATTCATATCTTTTATATGATGCACTCTCTCGTATTTGATAATTTTTTCTAGAATGGCTGCTTTTGTCTCCCATGTAATTTTCTCTAATTTTAAGAATCCGGGATTAAACCAAGATCTAAATAAATATCTCAAATCATTATCTAAAGATGTAAGATCTTGATTATTTTTTAGTTGTTTTATCAAATCTTCTCTTAAACTTAAAATTACTGGTGTACCACTAGGTGACATNTTCATTCTGGTAAATAATTCTCTTCTTTTNCCTTCTGCAATTCTAAATAAGTTAAATAAATTTTTATCGTCTTGTTTTTTTTTGTAAATATTAATGGCCTCGTCTACNTCACTATGACTTGCTTTATACTTTTCATTAATTTTTTTAAAAAAAATTAATTTATTTTCATCTGATAATGTTTGATATAAATCTGTAATTTCTCTAGCAACAGTTATTCCAAATGCTGCTCCTTTGTTTGAAAGGAGGTCATCACACAAGGATACTATAGACTCAACATCGTTTTTTTTAATGCTGTCTTTTTTTTTAAATATTTTTTTTCCTACATCAGCAATTGAGGAGATTATATCTTTTAAATTAAACATTTTTTTAAAAATTAACTAATATTTAAATATTCAATAAATGATCTAAATGAAACAATTATTAAAAATGTACCAAAAATTTTACTTAACAGTTTTTTATCAATCTTATAAACAGCTTTTGCGCCAAGTCGAGCCATAATCATCGTCACAGGAACAAAAACTATAAATCCTAAAAGATTTATATAACCAAAACTAAAGGGTGAACTTACATTATTAATGATTTTACCTCCCGTTATCATAGTAATTGTTCCACTCAAGGCTATCAAAAATCCAACTGCTGCAGCTGTACCAATAGATTTTCTGATATCATAACCAAACGTCCTCATAAATGGAACCATTAGTGAGCCACCACCAATTCCTAGTGGAACAGATATAAAACCTATAATTACACCTGATATTTTTTTAACAAAATTAGATATTGCTTTAGGATTTTCTACAAGCTGTTCTCTTAAAAAAATAAAAAAAAGACCAACTATAAAAGCAAATATAGAAAAAAATAAAACTAGTGCTGGGGTTTTCATATTTACAGCCAAGAATGTGCCAGCAATTACTCCTGCTAGAATAAAAAGACCAAAAGATTTGACCATTTTAAAATCTACTGCATCGTACTCCATATGTGTTTTTGTTGATATAATTGATGTTGGAATAATAATCGCTAATGAAGTTCCAACTGATAAATGCATTCTTGTAATAATATCAAAGTCCAGAACAGTAAAAGCATAATATAAGGCAGGGACCATAATTATTCCACCGCCTACTCCAAGAAGTCCAGCCATAAAACCAGCAACTGCAGCTGCTATTGCTAGAACAGATAATAAATTAATTATCTCATTTAAATTTAAATTTTCCATTAAGTATTTGCTTGATTTGCTTTTTCATTATTTTGAACAATTGTCATTATATGTTNAGACTTTTGAAAATCAGAGTCTCTTGCCATCATGTTGTCACTTAAATACTTTTTCCATTCTTTAGAGCCTGGTTGACCGTAATATAAACCAACTGTATGACGCATTACTTGATTTACTTTTGTTCCAGTTTTAATTTCGTCTTCTAAGTATTGAAGAATTTTTTTAACAATATCCTCTCTTGATAAAACGTTTGCGTTGTCAAAAATATCATTTTCTATTTCCTTTAGAAAATAAGGATTTTGATATATAGCNCTACCAATCATTACACCATCACAAAAATTTAAATGTTTTTTAATCTGCTCTGTACTTGTAATTCCACCATTTATAATGATTTCTAGATCTGGATTAGATTTTTTTATTTCATAAACCATTTCATAATTTAGTTTAGGTATATTTAAGTTTTGTTTAGGGGTTAATCCTTTTAATATAGCTTTTCTTGCATGAAGAATAATAGTTTTACATCCAGAATTTTTCATTTTGTTTATAAACGAATTTAAATAATCGAATTCCTCTATATCATCAAAACCAATTCTAGTTTTGGCGGTTACCGGAATGCTGCATGAATTTTTCATTTCTGCCAAACATTCAGATACAAGATCTGGTTCTTTCATTAAGCATGCTCCNAACGAATTTTTTTGTACTTTTTTACTAGGACATCCTAAATTAATATTCACTTCATCATAGCCATAGTCCTCAGCAATTTTTGCAACCTCTGCTAACTCTTTTTTATCAGATCCACCAACTTGTAGTGCCAAAGGTTTTTCTAAGTTGTTAAATTTTAAAAGTTTATGTTTATCTCCACGCAACACTGCTTTTGTAACAACCATTTCTGTATATAGCATTACATTCTTGCTTATAAGTCTTAAAAAATATCTATCATGACGATCGGTACAATCCATCATGGGAGCAACTGAAATTTTTCTATTAATTTTATTTTTAGTATCCAAGAGGTTTACCCATTATTTTATCTGGTAGCCATGTCACTATCTCAGGAAAAATACATAAAATTAGTATAGCCAACGCCATTATAATCATAAATGGTATAGAACCTTTTAATATTTCAGATAANCTCACGTCTGGAGTAATTCCTTTTATTATATAAAGATTTAATCCTACGGGTGGTGTAATTAATCCTATTTCCATATTAATAGTAAATACAATTGCAAACCAATAAGGATCGAAGCCTAAAGTTGTTATAACTGGTAATAATATCGCTGAAGTCATTACAATAACTGCAACTGGAGGTAAAAAGAAACCAGCTATTAACAGAAATATATTTATTAAAATAAATACGACCCATTTGTTAGAGCTTAATTCCACCATACTCTGTGCTAAAGACTGAGTTACGTAAAGTTGAGATAGGGTAAATGCGAAAAGATAAGAGGCTGCAATAATAAACATTATCATTACACTTTCTTTCATCGATACTTTAACAATATTCCATATTTTTTTTGGCTGATAAATTTTGTAGACAACTGCAATTAATACAAATACTAAGAATGCTCCAACACCTGAAGCCTCGGAAGGTGTAGCAACACCTCCATACAGAACATATAGAACTCCAGCTATAATAGCTAAAAAAGGTAAAATTCTTGGTAGTACTTCAAGTTTTTCTTTTAAAGTCGGAGGTTTTCTGTTCTTTAAAGCTTTTGCAGAGTCCTTATCAATAAAATAGCTATGTATGAGTGCCCATATCGCAAACATTCCCGCTAACATGAAGCCTGGTATTAAGCCACATAAAAACAATCTTCCAATAGATGTACCAGTTGCAATTCCATAAACTATTAAAACAATACTTGGCGGTATTAAAACTCCTAAAGTTCCTCCGGCTGCAATAGTGCCGGTAGCTATTTGATCTGAATATCCCCTTTTTCTCATTTCAGGAATTCCCATAGTTCCGATTGCAGCACAAGTTGCAGGACTTGATCCACTTAAAGCAGCAAAAATTGAACAAGCACCTATATTAGAAATTACTAAACCCCCCGGGACTCTCCACAACCATCTATCTAAACCTGTATATAAATCTTTCCCTGCTGGAGAATTGGCTACAGCCATTCCCATTAAAATAAACATTGGTATTGAAAGTAAAACAAATGAATTAAGTCCTGCATAGAATGTTTCTGCGAAAACATCTAGCATTTGAAAACCTTCGAATGAAACAAGAAGGACTATAGAAACAAAGCATAGTCCAAAGGCAATTGGGATTCCAGAAAAAAGTACTATTAAAGTAAATACCGCAACTATAATGGCTATTATAAGTGGATCCATTAATTGTAATCCTTCGAGTCAGTTAATTTTATAATTTCAGCAATATATTGAAGTATCATTAATATAGCCCCGATCATCATCGAGGAATAAGGTATCCAAAGAGGTGGGTCCCAAACTGTACCTGTCGAATAGTTTTTTGTAAAAGCTTCTTCAACCATTAAAAACCCAAAGTAAAATAAAATTAAAAAAAATAATAAGCTTAACAATGAGGTAAAAATTTTTAATCTAATTATATTTTTACTAGATAGAAAATCATATATCCATTCCATGCTAACATGNGCCTTTTCACTAAGGACATAGGCACTACCAATAAACGTAGAGGCAACTAAAAGCATTGTAACTAACTCTGTTTGCCAAGTAATAGCTCTTTGAAAGAAATATCTTTCAAAAACTAATTCAACTATAACTAAAATAGATAATAGCAATGCTAAGACAGCAAAAGCACCACATGCCTTCGCCAAAAAATCACAAATCTGTAAATATTTTTTTTTCATAAAAAAACCCCTATTTATAGAATAAATAGGGGTTCTTTATATATTCTTTTATTTAACTGATAAAGCCATTTCCATCAGCTTGTCGCCACCTGGCACTTTTTCAGCAAATGCTTTGTGTGAAGACTTCTTCGCAATCTCTACCCATGCAGCATGGTCTTTTGCATCCATATATACTAACTTAACACCTGCAGCTTTGTAAGCATCTTCAAACTTTTTATCTAAGTTTTCCACTTGTGCTGTCATATATTTTTCAGCTTTTTTTCCAGCTTTCATTAAAGCCTTTTGTTGCTTCGAGTTCAATGCATCAAAAGATTTTTGTGACATAAGTATTGGTTCGTACATAAACCATAAACCAAATTTTCCTGGAGGAGTTGCGCATGAAACTTGTTCATAAATTTTGTAACTTACAAAACTTCCAGAACTAGTATTAGCACCTGTCAATACACCAGTTTGTAAACCAGTATATATCTCTGATGAAGGCATACTTTGAATTCCTGCTCCTGCTTCCTCTAACATTTGGTTGAATGCTTTACCTGCAGCTCTCATAACTTGTCCTTTAGCGTCACTAGGATTTTTTATACATTTAGTTTTTGAAGCAAAACCACCTCCTAACCAAGCATCAGATAAAACAACTACACCAGCATCATTTATNATTTTTTTAATTTCAGTCATCATTGGACCTTTATTAAATCTTAATGCGTGCTTATGATTTTTAACTGTTCCTGGCATTAAAGTTGCGTCAAATTCTGGATGGAATTTAGATGCATAAGCTAATGGAAAAGCAGAAATATCCAATTGACCAGTTGTCATTGGTTTCCACTGTTCTTTAGGTTTATATAATGATTTAGCTGGATAAATTCTAATATCTATTCCAACGTTTGCTTTTTTAACCTCATCTGCAATGATCTGAACCATCTCATGACGTGGATCGTATGATCCATCAGCTCTTTGAGTTCCTGGCCACTGATGACTTGCTTTTAACGTTACAGCATAAGCAGAACCAATAGTAGATAGAACAAAAACTAATGAAGTTAAATATAAAGATATTTTTTTTAACATTGTTATCTCCCCTGTTGTTATTTAATTAATGCATTAAAATAAAGATATTGATAAGAGTCAATACTACAAAGTACACTATAATTATGGATGGACCTTTAAAAAACCTTTTAGTTGTTGATTTAACTAGAGTTCTAGTTGGACCTTACTGCACAATGATTTTATCTGACTTAGGAGCAAGAGTTATAAAAATNGAAGCTCCTGAAATTGGAGATGACTCTCGAAAATTTGGTCCTTTTATTGATGACTATTCTGCATACTTCATGTCTTTGAATAGAGGTAAAGAAAGTATTGCATTAAATTTAAAAAATGCAGACGACAAAAAAATTTTTGAAAAAATTTTATCGAAAGCAGATATTCTAGTTGAAAACTTTAAACCTGGCACCTTAGAAAAATGGGGTTATGGATGGAAAGATGTGAATAAAAAATATCCAAAACTTATTTATGCGTCAGCGTCTGGTTTTGGTCAAACAGGTCCACTAAAAGAACTTCCTGCTTATGATATGGTGGTGCAAGGCATGGGTGGTTTGATGAGTGTAACTGGTCAACCAAATTCTGAACCTACTAGAGTTGGAACGTCTATTGGAGATATTACAGCAGGATTATTTACAGCTATAGGAATTAACGCAGCACTTTATGATAGGCAAAAAACTGGTAAAGGAATGTTTATTGATGTTTCAATGTTAGATTGTCAAATTGCAATTTTAGAAAATGCAATTGCAAGATATCTTGCAAAGAATGAAATACCAAAACCTATGGGGTCACGTCATCCTTCTATTGCACCATTTGAAGCTTTTAAAACTAAAGATAGCCATATTATAATCGCAGCTGGTAATGACAAATTATTTGAAAAACTTTGTAACCTTCTTGAGATGCCTGAAATAAGTAAAGATCAAAAATTTTCTGATAATTCATCAAGAGCAAAAAATATGGATGAACTTAAAAAAGTTCTTGAAAATAAATTATTAAGCAAACAAACCAATGAATGGGTTAAAGAGATGGAGAAAGAAAAAATACCATGTGGGCCTATATTTAATATTAAAGAAGCTGTTGAAAATCCTCAGGTGGATGCAAGAAACATGATAGTAAAAGCTTATCATAAGGTAATTGGTGATTTTAAATTAGCAGGGAATCCTATTAAAATGTCAACTTATAAAGATGAAAAAACACGTGGCGATATACCAGATCTTGACGAACATAGAGAGAAAATATTAAAAGAATTCAATTAAAAATATATAATGGATTTTAATATTTATGATGGATAAAAAAAAGTTTTATATTAACGGTGAATGGGTCAATCCTGTAAAGGAAAATAATTTTGAAGTTATAAATCCTTCTACAGAGGAAATTAGTGCTATAATCTCATTGGGAAGTTCGGACGATACCAATATAGCTGTTAAGGCTGCAAAAAAATCTTTTGAGACATGGAAAGAAACTTCTAAAGATGAAAGAATTAAATTATTAGAAAAATTATTGGAAATTTATAATTCAAGATGGGATGATATGACTAATGCTATCACTACTGAATTAGGTTGTCCTAAAGATTGGTGCTCAGCAAATCAAACAGCATCAGGTGCGGGGCATATAGAAGATTTTATCAAAAGACTAAAAGAATTTAATTTTGAACCAGGTTTTGATAAAGGTTCTGTTAATCATATTGTTTATGAACCAATAGGAGTTTGTGGTCTGATTACGCCTTGGAATTGGCCTATAAATCAAATTGCACTTAAAGTTATTCCTGCTTTAGCAACTGGCTGTACAATGATTTTGAAACCTTCAGAGATTGCTCCATTATCTGGCATGCTTTTTGCTGAAATGATACATGATGCCGGCTTTCCTGCTGGTGTATTTAACTTAGTGAATGGTGATGGTCCTGGTGTTGGTACAGATTTGTCGGGTCATCCTGATGTAGAAATGATTTCATTCACTGGATCAACAAGAGCTGGAAAGTTAATAACTAAAAATGCTGCTGATACAATTAAAAGAGTTTGTTTAGAGCTTGGTGGTAAAGGAGGAAATATTGTCTTTGCAGACGCGTATCCTGATGCTGTCAGAGATGGTATTCGAAATGTAATGAGTAACTCAGGACAATCCTGTGATGCACCAACTAGGATGTTAGTAGAAAAATCTATTTACAGCCGTGCCGTCGAGGAAGCTGCAGATGAAGCAAATAAAATTAAAGTTGATTTAGCTAATAAGTCAGGTGACCATATAGGCCCAGTAGTATCAAAAACTCAGTATGATAAAATACAAAGTTTAATTAAAAGTGGTATTGAGGAAGGAGCTAAATTAGTTGCAGGAGGTCCAGATAAACCGGAAGATTTAAAAAAAGGATATTTTATAAAACCTACTATATTTGCAGATGTTAAAAATAGTATGAGAATAGCCAAAGAAGAAATTTTTGGTCCCGTCTTGTCAATAATGCCATTCGAAAACGAAGAGGAAGCGATTCAGATTACTAATGATACTGAATATGGACTTGGAAATTATTTTCAAACCGAAGATAAAGAAAAAGCTAAAAGAGTAGCTAAAAAACTAAGATCTGGAATTGTTTATGTTAATCATAAACCCGCGGACTCTGGAACACCTTTTGGTGGGTATAGACAATCAGGTAACGGAAGAGAAGGTGGTAATTGGGGATTACACGAATATTTGGAAGTCAAAACAATTACAGAGTGGAAGTAGTCAACTAAGGGAGGAAATGTGATTGGGTATGTTATGGTTGGTACAAGCAATCTTGAAAAAGCAATTAAGTTTTACGATGAAATTCTTAAAGTTTTAGATTTAAAGAGAATTGATACGGATGATGTTTGTGCAGGATATGGTGCAAAGGATGGACCTGGGTTAATAGAATTCTATGTTACTCTTCCTTTTAATAAAAAAGAAGCTACTGGGGGTAACGGTACACAAGTTTCTTTCATAACAAATTCGAGATCAACAGTAGATAAATTTCACGAAATTGGTTTAAAAATAGGTGGAAAGAGTGAAGGTTCAGGCGGTGAAAGACCTGATGGATCTGGAGTTTATTATTCTTATATTCGAGACTTAGATGGCAATAAGATCTGTGCATTCACAAATAATAAATAAACACTAAAATGTCTTACTCTAATATAAAAAAAAAATTAGAGAGTGGCCAAGTAGTAATTTTAGATGGAGCTCTGGGTGCTGAATTAGAAAAAGTAGGAGCTCCAATGGATAAAAATCTATGGGTGGGTAAATGCTCTAATGATCGTCCTGATCTTGTTTTAAAAGTCCATGAAAAATATATTGAAGCTGGAGCAGATGTAATAACAACAAATACATATGCATTAGCACCAGTATCTATGAAACAGCATGGATATCAAGACAATATAACTAATTGGAATTTAAAAAGTGTTGAGATTGCAAAAGCAGCAGCTAAAAATAGTAAATCCGAAGTTATAGTTGCAGGTTCAATATCTACTTATGGTAGTTGGTATAGATTGGGGCAAGATACTCTTAAAAAAAATTTTGAAGAACATTTAAAAATTTTAGGTGATACAGGTATTGACTTAATTATTTTAGAAGCAATGACATCAGAAGTAGATACAGTAAAAACTCTTATTAATTGTTCAGAAAAAGTAAATTTACCTACTTGGCTTTCTGTTTCTTGTGCATTTGATGAAGAAACAAATAAAGTAATGCTCGGGTATCAAGAAAGTATTGGAAATACAAAAGCTGAAATATATGAAGATTTTGATAAAGCTATTAAACAATTTAGTTCATTACATGATGGCCCAATACTAATAGCACATTCAGATATCAAAATTATAAACGATGCTATTAAGATTATTAAAAATAATCATAAAGGCTTTATAGGAACTTATCCAAATAACGGATATTTTGAGAAACCACACTGGAAATCAGTTGAAAGCTTTACTCCTGAAAATTATTTAAATGAGGCAAAGTCTTGGGTCAAAAATGGATCTCAAATAATCGGAGGATGTTGTGGAGTAGGACCAGACTTAATAAAACCTTTATCNACATTAAAACAATGAGCAAAACTGAAGAAATTTTTGATAAAGCAAAAAATGAAATTCAAAATTTATGGAATAATAACAATGAACTTTCTAATTTCGTTAAATTTCCAGATAATTTAATTTTAAAAAATATTAAATCTAAAAGAGCCCCCGTTACAAATAAACTTTTTAATTGGAGGGAAAAACTAAATACCAATCATACAGACTTACATCTAGCAATTAGTGACTTATCTCCTTATGTTAATTGGGAGCAAGGATATGAGGAAAAAGAAGTTGGTAAAGATTTTTTAAGTAAATATGGTTTTTTTGAATTAATAGGTCCTACAGGACATTATGAAACTTCGGAAATGGCTTTATATGTTAATTTTCTAGACCAAAATGCTTATTATCCATGGCATAATCATGAGGCTGAGGAATTATATTTCATAGTATCAGGTAAAGCTAAATTTGAATGCAAAGATCAAAATATAGAAATATTATCATCAACAAAAACAAGACTTCATAAAAGTTTTCAACCACACGCAATTACAACAATTGAAAATCAAGTATTAAGTTTTGTAATTTGGAAAAATAAATTTGAGAATGTATCAAAAATGATAAAAGGATAAGTTTTTTATTGCTTACTTACATTTTCTTTTGGAGATAAAACTACAGCAACTACTCCACCTATAATTATCAAAGAACATCCAACAATCTGTCGCCACCCAAATGGTTCGTCTGTAAGAATACTAGAACTTACAGCACCAACTATAATTTCTGATAAAAAAAGAATTGAACATATCCCCGCTCCTATTTGAGTTGGGGCCCATAGTATTACTATACCAGTGGGGATAAAGTAAAAAACTGAAATAAGAACCAAGAAAGTAGTCATTGAAATAAATGCATCAATAGATGGTACTGGCCCAAGATAATCGACAAGTAAAAGACCNGCTACAATATTGAANAANGTTCCGTANACNAAAAANCCAAAAATTATTGGAAANACNCCATCAGTTTTAATAACTTCTAATCTGATCATTCCTCCAGCAAACATAATTCCACCNGTAAGAGCTANCCAGTCTCCTGCATTTTTTGGTAAAGGAATATTTCCTCCTTGNCCAAAAACTACCCATAANCCACCAAGNGCTAAACTTAANCTGACNACTCGTTGCCAACCNTGTNTTTTTTTNAAAAAAATCATTTCAAAAANAGTTGTCCAAACTGGAGTCATGTAAAACATTATTAAAGCTCTAACCACATCAGTTAAAAGAAAACTTAATGCGTAACATATAAACCCTCCTCCAATTAAAATTCCCATTGCTGGAAATTCAAATCCTGTATCTCTTTTTTTAATTAATCTCCAAATTGCAATGGGTAATAATATCAAGGTACCAATTATCATCTGAGATATTGTGCCCCAACCTCCAGTCAAACCACCATCCTCTAGAATTCTTTGTGGCAACCAATATATTCCCCAAGCACCTGCTGAAACTGCTAGTGCAACTGAAATCTTATAATGGTGTGGGTGTCTCATGTTAATTTAGGTTTATTCTTACTAAAATTAAAAGCTTTTTCATACATATTTGCAAAAGAAAATACCTTCAAATCATCTTTATTCTTTCCAATGATTTGCATCCCCATTGGCATGCCATCTTTA
>NZKC01000021.1 GCA_002692475.1 Candidatus Pelagibacter sp. | reverse complement strand
TAGCTTATTTTTAAAAAAAATTAAGGCAATAATTTGAAAAAAATTTATTTATACACTATTTATAATTGTGTATTGCCCCTTTAACTCAGGTAGTAGAGTATTTCCATGGTAAGGAAAAAGTCGTCCGTGCAAGTCGGGCAAGGGGCACCATTATTTCTTAAAAAATTTTTTTCTTAGAATAAAGGTGAATAAAAATAAAAATATTACTGCTAATATTGGTATATAAATTTCTTGTGATAACAACATATCCTTAAACGAAGGTAGGCTATCACTCTCATAGATTTTTTTTTCTAACGCAGAACCTAATGAACAAACAATTAATGCTTGAATTACGACACCTACTAAAGTCCCTAAAAAATAAAATTTTAATTTTATATCAAACAAAACTGGAATTAAATTTTGTATTTGAGTCGGTATCCCTCCTAAAAATCTTAAAAGAGCAACAGCAAAAAATTGATTATCTCTAATTTTATTATTTAAATAATTAAAATTATTTTGAATTTTTTCTTTTACAAAGTCCTTGAAAAAAAAATTTGCTATAATGAAAGTTACACTGGCACCTAAAGCAAAAGTAAAAGAAAAAATTAATGTTCCTAAATAAGGACCAAAAATATATCCACAAATTAATCCAAGCGGGGAACCAAATCCTTGAAGTACTGAAATCCAAATTACCCCAAATAAAATAAATACAAATGATGAAAAAATTATATTACTTTTTTTAAAATTGATTAAATACTCACTATTAGATTTCAAAAAATCATAGGATGTTAACTCATCAAGACCAATCCTTGTAAGTAAAAAATAAAGAAATAAACCTAAGAATACCATATAGGCTAAACCTAACCATATTTTTATATTTTTCATGGTTTGCATATTATAGAATTTACATTATAAGTACTAAAAATTTAATACTACATAATTGAAACCTTATGAAAAGAACCTATCAACCAAGTAGAAAAGTAAGAAAAAGACGACACGGCTTTAGATCTAAAATGAATTCTAAGGGAGGTAGAAAGTTGTTAGCAAGAAGAAGAGCAAAAGGGAGAAAAAAACTAACCGTCTAATGAAATCAAAGATAGTTAGTCTTTCAAAGAACTCGGAGTTTCTTTCACTTTTAAATGGAAATAAGATTGCAAACAAATACTCAACTATTTTTTTTAAGAAATTAAAAAATAAAAATTATAAATGTCTTAATGTAAGTTTTGTTGCAAAAAAAAAGATAGGTAACGCAGTAATTAGAAATAAAATTAAAAGAAGATTAAAAAATATAATGAATGGTATAATAAAGGAAAAACAAGTCAGTTTTGATTATTGTTATTTGTTTTTAGCAAAAAAAAATGTTTTTGATGATGATTTTAAAAAAATTAAAGGTATTTTAGCAGCTGATTTAAAAAAAATTAAAACGTAAAATGAAATATATTCTTATCTACATTATTAAAATCTATAAATATGTTATTTCCCCTTTAATTGGAAACAATTGTAGATATCTTCCAACATGCTCTGATTATTTTATAGATTCTCTAAATGAATTTGGATTTATCAAAGGCTCATACATGGGAACTAAAAGATTATTATCCTGTCACCCAATAAAATTTTTAGGTGGAGGAGAAGGCTACGATCCGATTGAGAAAAAGAAAGTTAAATAATTATGGACTCTAAAAATGTAATTGCTGCAATATCTTTAAGTGCAGCTGTTATTATTCTATATAGCTTATTTTTTGCTCCAACCCCTAAGGAGATAAAAAAAGTAAATAATGAAAATATAAAAAAAGAACAAAGCTCAGATACTCCTCTGCTTGAAGAAAATGAAAATTTACCAAAGCTATCAAGAGAAGATGCCTTAAATGAAAATAAAAGATTTAATTTTGAAAATGAAAATATAAAAGGATCTATATCTTTAATGGGAGGTGTAATTGATGATTTAATTTTTAAAAATTATACGGAAACTCTTAATGGTAATGACAAAATTGTATTACTAAATCCGAGACAAATGGATAAAGGGTATTACGTTGAGACTGGTTGGGTATCAAATAATAAAAATATTAAACTACCAAATTCAAAAACTAAATGGAGTATAAAAGGTAACAATAAGCTTTCTCCTAAAAACCCAGTAACATTAGTTTGGAAAAATAAAGAAAATATAGAATTTCAAAAAGTTTTTAAAATTGATGATAAATTTTTATTTACTGTAGATCAAAGAATTATAAATGGATCAGATAAAATATTTAATTTTTATCCTTATGGTCAAATTATAAGAAATAAGGCTCCAGAAATAACAAATTTTTATATTCTTCATGAAGGTCTTATAGGTGTCTTTGATGAGGAGTTAGTTGAAAAAGATTACGATGATATCGAGGAAAAACAATTTACAAAAAATACCAATAATGGATGGTTGGGAATTACAGATAAATATTGGATTACAACACTTATACCTCAAAATAATAAAGAGTTTAGATCAGATTTTGATTTTAAAAATAAATATCGAGCAAGTTTCATAGAAACTGAACCAATGGAGGTATCAGCAAATACATCTATATCTAGCAAAACAAATATAATAATTGCTGCCAAGGAAGTTGATGTCATCGATGGTTATGCTGATAATTTAAAAATAAATAAGTTTGACTTAGCAATTGATTGGGGTTGGTTTTATTTTTTTACAAAAAATTTTTTCTTCGCTATTGATTATTTTTTTAGATTAACTGGAAACTTTGGAATAGCCATAATTTTAATTACCGCTTGTATTAGAATTGTTTTTTTTCCACTTGCTAATTACTCGTTCAGATCAATGGCAAAAATGAAAGTACTGCAACCAGAAATGACAAGATTAAAAGAGCTTCATAAAGATGATAAAATGAAGTTACAACAAGCAATGATGGCTTTATATAAAAAAGAGAAAGTAAATCCAGTTTCAGGTTGTTTACCAATTTTTATACAAATACCCTTCTTCTTTGCAGTTTATAAAGTTTTATTTGTAACATTAGAAATGAGGCACCAACCATTTTTTGGTTGGATTAAAGATTTATCCGAACGAGACCCAACCTCAATATTTAATTTATTTGGATTAATTCCATGGGATCCACCATCATTTTTGTTAATCGGAATCTGGCCTTGTTTAATGGGTCTAACAATGTGGTTTCAGCAGAAGTTAAATCCAACACCTCCTGATCCAATACAGCAAAAAATATTTATGTTCTTTCCTTTATTTTTAACAATTATTTTAGCACCTTTCCCATCGGGCTTAGTGATTTATTGGACAGTAAATAACGTACTGACTATGGCACAACAAATTGTCATAATGAAAAGAACAAAGGTAAAAACAGTTTAAGTTTTTCTAAATGAATTTCGAAAAAATATTACCTAAAAATGGACCGCCAATAGAAGAGGTTTCTAAGTATATTCAAAAATATAAAAATGAATTAATTGTTATAAAATATGGAGGAAATGTTTTTATAGATAGAGATATATTTAATAATTTTATTTTAGACATAAGTATTCTAAATAAATTAGGCCTTTCGATTATAATAGTACATGGAGGTGGTCCAAGAATAAAAAGAGAATTAGATAGATCAAATATTGAAACAAAATTTATAAGAGGTTTAAGGGTAACTGATAAAAAAATTATAAATATTGTAGAGTCTGTTCTTATTGATTTTAACAATGATATTGTAAATTCTTTAAAAAATGCTGGTTCTAAAGCAACTTCTATAAATACAAAAGAAAATAATATTATTGAAATAATTCCTGAATCGGAAGAACTTGGATTTGTTGGAATACCAAATAAGATTAATATAGATATTATAAAAAATACAATAGAAAAAAATTCTATCCCTATTATCTCTCCACTTGGTTTAGGAGAAAATAATCAAACTTATAATATTAATGGTGATACAGCTGCAGGTGCAATAGCAAAGTCCTTAAAATCTAGAAGATTGCTATTAATGACTAATGTAGAAGGTGTTTTAAATAAAAAAAATAAACTGATAGAAGAAATCTCATCTTCCGAAATTTCAGAAATGATTAAAAACAAAACTATTACCGAGGGTATGATACCTAAAATTAATACTTGCTTAGATGCTGTGGATAATGGTGTTACCGCAGTCGGTATTATTGATGGTAGAAAAAAGCATTCAATATTATTTGAACTATTTTCAGATAAAGGTTCAGGAACATTAATTAGAAAATGAGCAATTTAAAAGAAATGAAATATCTACTTTTAGATTTAGATGGATGTGTTTACGGTAAACATAATAACTATCCTCTAGAAAAAGTATTTGGTCAAGTATCAAAAAGAATGACAAAATTTATTTCTGAAAGATTAAAAATAAGTCTTGATGCTGCAAAGGAACTGCAAAAGAATTATTTTTATAAATACAATACTAGTCTCAATGGTCTGATGATTCATCATGATATACCACCTGAAGAATTTTTATCATATGTTCATACAATTGATTTAACATTTATGAAAGAAGATAAAATAATGCGAAATGAACTAGAACAATTAAATATGGAAAAATATATTTTTACTAATGGAAGTGCTGAGCATGCAAAAAATATTTTAACACATCTTGGAATATATGATTTATTTGGAAAAGATAAAATTTTTGATATTAAAGATGCAGGATATGTACCTAAACCTGAAGCAAAAACTTTTGACTTAATGGTTAAAAAGTTTGGTATTGTCCCTAAAGAAACGATCTATGTCGAAGATATTGCTAAAAATCTAAGTATTGGGCATGAGCGTGGGTGCACAACTGTTTGGTTAATTAATGATGAACATTTTGGAAAGATGGACTCTGATAAAGATTATATTTCTCATAAAATTGAAAATCTATCTTTATTTCTTAAGGAAATAAGGTTATTAAAAAGTAAATAAATTATGTCTATTGAAAATATTATAAATGATGCCTGGGAAAACAAAGATCAAGTTAGTCCTAATTCTGATAAAAAAATTAAGGATTCAATCGATCAAATTATNAANGATTTAGACAGCGGAAAGATAAGAGTTGCTGAAAAAATTAATGGTGAATGGGTAACACACCAGTACATTAAAAAAGGGATCATGTTAAGTTTTCGAATTCATGGTATGGAAGCACTAANTGGTCCTTATAGTAGTTGGTATGATAAAGCCCATTTACTAAAAGGTAAAACNGCTGGTTGGACTAAAGAAGATCACGAAAAAGCTGGTTTTAGAATGGTNCCTAACTCACCAGTAAGAAAAGGNTCCTTTGTTGGAAAGAACGCGGTTTTAATGCCATGNTATGTAAATATNGGTGCATACATCGATGAAGGTACAATGATTGATACATTTGCNCGTGCTGGNAGTTGTTGTCAAATTGGAAAAAATTGTCATATATCTGCTGGATCAGGTGTTGGGGGTGTGTTGGAGCCTGCTCAAGCATTACCAACAATAATTGAAGATAATGTATTTTTAGGAGCAATGTCAGAAGTCGTAGAGGGAGTAATCGTGGGTGAAGGATCAGTTTTGAGTATGGGGATGTACATTGGTCAATCAACAAAGATAGTAAATCGAAAAACAGGTGAAATAACTTATGGTAAAATTCCNCCTTACTCCGTTGTTGTTCCTGGTTCTTTACCAGATAAAAATAATTCATCTGCTCCATCTTTATACTGNGCTGTAATAATCAAACAAGTTGATGAAAAAACAAGATCAAAAACATCAATTAATGATCTTTTAAGAGAGTAAAATCATGGAGATTTTAAATGAAGTTAAATTAGCTAAAGAGCTAATTAAGTTTCCATCAATAACACCGATTGATGCTGGGGTAATGAAATTTTTAGAAAAAAAACTTAAGAGATTGGGNTTTAAAACNAAAATAATCGAATTTAGAGAAAAAAATTTTAAACCAGTTAAAAATTTATATGCTCGGTTGGGGAGNAAAGAACCAAATTTTTGNTTTGCAGGACACTTGGATGTTGTCCCACCTGGTAATATAAATGATTGGACAGTAAACCCTTTTAAACCATCAATTAAAAAAGGTCANTTAATTGGAAGGGGTGCTAATGATATGAAAAGCTCTATTGCTGCTTTTGTTGCCGCTATTAGTGGTTTTTTAGTTAAAAATAAAAAATTTAGAGGGTCGATTAGTTTACTAATAACTGGTGATGAAGAGGGTGACGCGATAAATGGAACAAAAAAAGTTGTTGATTATCTTAAAAAGAAAAAAGAAAAGATTAATTTTTGTTTAGTTGGTGAACCTACAAACCCAAACAAATTAGGAGAAATGATGAAAATAGGGCGCAGAGGAAGCTTGACTGGTAAACTTACAATAAAAGGTATTCAGGGTCATGTTGCGTATCCACATAGAGCAAATAATCCCTCAACAACAATTATTAAAATTTTAAATGAATTAAAAAATATTAAATTTGATAAAGGAACAAAAAGTTTTCAACCAACNAATTTAGAGGTTACTAAAATAAATATTGATAATAATGCTGATAATGTAATACCAGGATCTGCAGAGGCAGCTTTTAATATNAGATTTAATAATAAGCATTCATCTAAATCCATTCAAAAAAAACTTAATAAAATTTTTAGAAGAATTAGTAAAAAAAATAAATCTACATTTAAAATAGATTATAGAGTTTCAGGCGAAGCTTTTTTAACTAAGCCTAATTCCACAACTTTTATGATACAAAATATTGTTAAAAAAATAACTAAAATTAAACCAAAACTTTCTACAACTGGAGGTACTTCAGATGCTAGATTTATAANGAAGATATCACCTTGTCTAGAATTTGGTTTAGTTGGCAAAACTATGCATAAAGTTGATGAAGCGGTATCTTTGAAAGATTTAAAAAATTTAACNAAGATTTACCAAAATATTTTAGAATATTATTTTAAGTGAAAACTGCAATTATAAGCTCNGAGGCTTCNGAGCAACATCTTACTGGTGATGGTCATCCTGAGCAACCAAAAAGAATTTTATCTATTAAAAGAAAGTTAAAAACTAGAAAAGACTTAATATGGCAAGAACCAGATANAGTTCCAAATGAAATATTAGAAATTACACATTCTAATGAATATATTAAAAATATTAAAGAATCATTTCCAAAAAATGGACTAAAGTTTCTGGATGGCGACACTGTAATTTCACCAGGTAGTAAAAAAGCAGTTTATGATGCGGCTGGATCTGTAATTAGAGCTATTAACGGTATTGAAAAAGGGGAATTTAAAAATGCTTTTTGCGCAGTAAGACCACCAGGACATCACGCAGAAAAAAATAAAGCGATGGGTTTTTGNGTTATAAATCAAGCTGGAGTAGCATTAAACTATTTAGTAAATAAATTTAAATATAAAAAAATTGCATGTGTNGACTTTGATGTACATTGGGGTAACGGAAATTATGATGTAATGCGTAATAATAAAAACGCATTGTATATTTCAACTCATCAATATCCTTTTTATCCAGGTGGTGGGACAGATAAAGATAAAGGAAACTTTGACAATTCTNTAAATATTCCCTTNCCTGCTGGTACGAATTCNGAGCAATATTTTAATGCTTTTAATAGAGTGCTAGATAGATTAATTAATTTTAAACCTGATTTTCTTTTATTTTCTGCNGGATTTGATGCNCATAAAGANGATCCTCTAGCCCAGTTTGAGTTAANTTCTAAAGATTTTTATGAAATAACTAAAAGAACATTGAGTGCTACCAATAAATATACAAATGGTAANGTTGTTTCAATACTTGAGGGTGGCTACGATCTTAGCGCACTTGCTGAAAGTGCTAACGAACATGTTAACGCACTTATAGAATTCAATTGATAAATTTTAAATTAAATATAAGTAATATTTATAATGTTATATAAAATTAAAAAATCAAATATTGATAATAAAGGCCGTGGACTTTATGCAGCGAAAAAAATTAAATCTGGAACAAAAATTATTAACTACAAAGGGAAAATAGTTACAAATAAAGAAGTTGATGAGTCTGACAAATACGATAACGGCAAACCAATATATTTATTCACTTTAAATAAACGATATACTTTAGATGGGGATTTTTCATGGAATACTGCAGGATTAATAAATCATAGTTGTAGCCCTAACTCTGAATACGATGGTAAAGGATTAAAAATTTGGGTAAAAGCAATCAAAGATATAAAAAAGGGCGAGGAAATTACTGCTGATTATGGATTTAGTTTTGATAAGGATTATAAACAATTTCCATGCAGATGCCGTGCNAAAAATTGTTGTGGTTATATAGTTCGCGAAGAATCGAGATGGCGTATTAATAAAAAATTTTCCATGAGCAACAANAAAAGGTTAATAGATAACTCTCTTTAAATAAAGCCCTTCGGGAGGTGCAGGTGGAGCACATAGGCCTCTTTTTTTTAATTTTATAATATTCTCAAATTTTTTCAAAGACCATTTTTTTTCCCCTAAATATTTTAAACAACCGACCATTGAACGTACTTGCTGTTGCAAAAATGATTGAGATCTAAATTCTATTTCAATTTTATTTTTTGAAGACTTAATTGTTACTAATTTCATTGTTCTTATTGGACTTTTTGCTCTACAGCTTGAAGATCTAAAAGTGGAAAAATCTTTTGTTCCAATTAACTTTTTTGCTCCTTTTCTCATTAATTCTAGGTCAAGTTTTTTTATTACATGCCATGCCCTATTTTTTTCTATGACTGGTGCACTTAAACGGTTAATGATAATATATTTGTATATCCTTATTCTTGCTGAAAACCTTGCATGAAAATTATCATTTTTTTTTTTAACTTTTAGAATTGAAATTCCTTCTTTTCTTAAAAAGTGATTTATTGATTTTAAAAACCTAATTGTTTTATTTATTTTATTTTTACAATCAAAGTGTGCGGATTGCTCATTAGCATGAACTCCTGAGTCAGTTCTACCTGCAGCTGATATTATTATTTTTTCCTTTAAAAGCTTGGAAATTTTTTTCTGTATTATGCCTTGAATAGTTTTACCTTTTTTTTGGATTTGCCATCCGAAAAACCTTGATCCATCATACTCAATTAATATTTGATACCTATACATTATTCAATAAAGAGCCCTTTTTCATTTGTGAGCCTAACAAAAATTCTGAGGTCTTTTGTGGTCTTTTGCCTTCTCTTTGGATCATTAACACTTTAATGGACAATTCTTTACATGCAATTTCAAGGTTATCACTTATAATTTCACCAGCTTTTCCACTTGAATTAGTTAATTCTGCTTTAAGAATTTTATATCTTGCTCCTTTAAAAAAAAAATAAGAGCCATTTAAGCCGTTAATGTTAGCTATAATGTTCTTTGCTGACGTATTCCAATCTATACTAGCTTCTTTTTTATCAATTTTTTTTGCATATGTAGCTTTTGAGTGATCTTGATTTATAAAAGTTGCTTTATCTTCTAATATATTGTCAATATCATCTAAAATTTTTTCAGCTGCAAGCATAGATAATTTCTCTGATAAACTTTCAGCATTTTCTTTTTCATCTATATTCGTTTTATAAAAGTTACAGATTGGGCCTTGGTCTAATTTAGAGTTTATTTTCATAATACTTATTCCTGTTTCTTTATCTAAATTCATAATTGATCTTTGAATTGGTGCAGCACCTCTATAATTAGGTAGTAACGATGCATGAATATTAATAAAACCTTTTTTTGCAAGTTTTAAAAAATTCTCTGGTATAATTTGACCATATGCTACAACTAAAACTAGATCAGGACTTAACTTTTTTAAATATTCATATTCCTCGTGATTGTTTATAAAATTTCTAGGTGTTCTTATTTCTAAACTAAGTGTTTCAGCAATTAATTGGACAGGTGATTTTGTAACTTTCATTCCACGATTTGATTTTTGGGGTGCCTGCGTATACACAGCTGATATTGAATAACCATTTTGATAGAGTGACTTCAAAATAGGTACAGAAAATGTAGGGGTGCCCATAAAAACAATTTTTTTGAGCATGCTTAAACAACAACCCTATCTGGATTTTGTTTGTTTTTAGATAATTTTTTAATAATTACATCTCTTTTTAATTTCGATAAAAAATCAATTATCAAACGTCCATCAAGATGATTAATTTCATGTTGAATACATGTAGAAAGAAGATCGTCACATTCAAGTTCTTTTTTTTTTCCATCTATATTAATATATTCAACTAAACAAACCTTGGGTCTTTCTATTTCAATAAAAGTTTCTGGTAAACTTAAACAACCTTCCTCATAAATTGATTTTTCAATACTTTTATTTTTAATTATTGGATTGATAAAACAAAGTGGATTTTTTTTTTTATCTTTTTGAGAAACGTCCAAAACTATAATTCTCTTAGGTATCCCGACTTGAATAGCTGCTAAACCAATTCCATTATTATGATACATTGTTTCGAATAGGTCTTTAATAAGTTTTTTTTCATTATCNCCAACCTTTTCAATTGGCTCTGAATTTTTTCTCAGCGTCTCATCAGGAACTGTGATAATTTTTTTCAATGACATAAAAGCATTCTATTCTTAAATTTATGCTTTTAAAGGGATTGTTTTTATAATAATTTCATCTCTGATTTTATCTATACCTAATTTATTAAGCGTCGAAATTATAAAATAAAGACTTTCTGTACCTAGATCTTTTAAATTATCTTCACCTATTATTTCAACCAATCTAAGTAAAATCATAGCTATTTCACCATCGTTTATCATAACCTGTATGTCGGTTGGTATATTTGCACTATCAAGTTCAAGGAATTGCTTATTTTTTTCAGATATTTTAACACCATCAGAAATAAGTGACTCAATTATAATTAAATCTTTTGTTGAAAAGTAATATTTTTTATTTTTTTTTACTGTTTTTAACATTTTATTGAGCTCTTTTTCTGCTTTTAAAATATCCATATTATTTGAGAAATATTTAATTAATTTTGACTGGTGTATAATTTTATTATTAANTTTTATTTTTTTATTTTTATTCTTTTCTTCCGCCATATAATAATTATAAAAATTTAAGTATTCTCCTGGAANTTCATCTTCATTTAAACTTTCAAGCATATTAACCAGCTCACCATCTAATGCTTTTCCAATTCCGCTGTTTTCAAAGCTTTCTTTTAATATTTTTAAAATTTTTATTTTCGTTGGTATGTCTTTTGAAATCAAATATCCTTGATATAAAAGTGCTCTTGACTGATTTTCTGATAAGAGTTTATAGGAATCTTCAATAGAAATTAGCTGATTAATACTAAACTTATATCTTGTATATAAATTTAACAAATCAGACTCAGAATAGTTGCCATTGTGTGTCTCTTTTTCAATAGAAATTATCTTGTTGTCGTCTTCTATTTCAATCTCATCTAACTTTAATAATAAATTATTATTTCTTAGGTAGCTCCATAAAAGTTGATCTGTATTTTGATTGGGTAAATATGAAAAATCTGGATTTGTCTTATGCGATAAGTGAAAATCTAAAATATTTTTTTCTGATATATTCTGATCTATTTTTTCAGAATATCCCATTAAATAATCAAATTTTTTTTCAAAAAACTTATCTTTAAATCCAGCTTCTTTTAGTAAATCAAAATTCATCTGAGCAACTTCATTTTGGTTTTTATGAATTAAACAATAAACTTTGAATTTAGATATATAGTCGTCTTGGTTAATAAGTTTGATGGTTGAAAAAATTTCACAAGCTTTGGTTAAATTATTTTCTGACAAATTTTGATTAAGGTAATATTTTAAAAGATCATTATCTAGATCAAAAGTATTTTTTAAAATAAATTTATTTATAAGATCTAAATCATTTTTTTTTATAAGCCAATTAGTTTTCAATTTAAGAAATTCATCTCCACTTAAATTATTTTTAGGTGGTAAAGCATTTGTTAAAATTAACTTATTATATAAATCTTTAGCGTCATTTGATAAATTTAATTTATTTATTTTTTTAATAATTTGACGTATGTTATCTCCATCAGATATTTCCCACATACTTAAAGTTAAATCATTATCGGCAGGATCAAATAAACCTGCTAAATAACTTTTTTCATTTTTATTAAGATTATCTTCAAGCTCAACTGAACTAAGATTATTATTTTTAATATTTTCTAAGATTGAGGAACTTTCTTTTACTTCATCTAAAACACTTTTTTCTTGGTTTTCTGTATTGCCTGAATTATTGATATTCCAAATATCTACAGGTTCATTTGAGTATATATTTTGTGTAAAACAAAACATAAATAAAACTTTAAATAAAAATATTTTATTTAATGATCTTAAGATTTTCATTTGGTATTATTTTTTCAATTTTTTTATTTGGAGAAGGAAAATTTATTTGATCTACCAAAAGTAGTATTATTAAAAATAAAAAAAATACTAAAGCAATTTTTATAATTAACTTTATTAAATAATTTGATTTACCAATTGCTTGCTTTTTTTGAAAATACATATAACGTTTTTATAATAAATCAAATTAAGACAATATTATGTTTTTTCAATACAGATATTTATATAAATGAAAAAAAACCTTGTTTTATTAGGAATGTCGGGGTCCGGTAAAAGCAGTATAGGTCTACTACTTGCTAAAGTTACGGGTTTAAAACTTTATGATATTGATAGATTGATTGAAAAAGAACTAGATTTAAAAATTGCAACTATTTTTGAAACAAAAGGTGAGGTTTTTTTTAGAAAGTTAGAGGAAAAAATTACATTAAATATTTTAAAAATGTCTAATAATATTATCGCACTAGGTGGTGGTGCATTTCTTAGCGAAAAAATAAGATCTAGGATACTCAAAAATGATTGTTCAATATGGCTTAAATGGGAAAAAAATACCTTAATATCTAGATTAACTAAAAGTAAAAAAAGACCAATAACCTACAATTTAAAAAGAAAAGATTTAATCAACTTGATCGATAATAGGTCTAAAATATACTCTTTATCAGAGTTTAAAGTTAATTGTGATAAAATGAATAAAAATGAAATTGTGAAAAAAATTTTAGAAATTTATGAAAAATAAAAAGATATTAATCAATTCAAAAGATTCTAATTATAATATTTATGTAGGGTCGAATCTAATCGCTCAAATTAATAAAATTTTAAAAAAAGATAAAATTAATGCAAAAAACTTTTTAATTATTTATGATAGCAAGGTTCCATTTAAAATAATTAATACCCTAAGAAAAAAAATTAAAGAAAATATTATTTTTCACAAATTTTATTCAAGTGAAAAAAATAAAAATCAAAAAAGTGTAAATAAAATTTTGAATATAATGCTTAAAAATAATTTCAATCGTAATGATTGTTTAATTGCAGTAGGAGGTGGTATAATTGGAGACGTTTCTGCATTTGCTGCAAGCATTTTTAAACGAGGTCTTAAATTTATTAATATCCCTACAACTTTATTAGCCCAGGTGGATAGTAGTATTGGTGGAAAAACTGGAATTAATAGCGATTATGGTAAAAATCTGATTGGATCCTTTTATCAACCAGATCTAGTCATAGCTGATATCAAATTTTTAAAATATCTTCCTAAAAGAGAATTAATATGTGGATATGCCGAAATATTCAAACATTCAATAATTAGTGATAAAAAATTTTTTTATTTTTTACTAAATAATTTTGAAAAAATAATTAGCTTAAAAAAACCATATATAGATCAAGCAATTTATAAAAGTTGTTTAATAAAGAAAAAAATTGTTGAAAAAGACGTAAAGGAAAAAAATTTAAGAAAGACACTTAATTTAGGTCATACTTTCGCGCATTCGTATGAAGCATCATATAAATATTCAAAAGGACTTAATCATGGGGAGGCTGTGCTACTTGGTATTAATAGTGCATCTGAATTTAGCTTCAAAAAAAATCTGTTAAACTATAAAGAATATAAACTTATAATAAATCATATTTCTAAAATNAATAATTCATTAAAAATAAATAATTATTTTAATAAAAAAGATACTAACAAACTTTTAGGTTATATTAAAAATGATAAAAAAAATATTAGTAAAAAAATTAATCTAATTTTAATTAATAAAATAGGTAAAGTTTCTTACGATAATTTCTTTGAATTAAAAGAAATTTCAAAATTTATTAGAAACCAATTTTTATAATATTTGAATTTGAATTGAATGAATATACTCTTTCATTTCATTCGAGAGAATTGNGTAAATCTTTTTATTCGAGTCAATTTTATTTAATAACTTTAATTCTTTTGACTTAATAATTAATTTAATATGAAATTTATTTTTGTTATGACTTTTATGTTTTTCATGTAAAAACGTTTTGTCCTCAATTGACAAGGACTGACATGAAATATTATCAAATATTTTCTTTTTGATTTTTAAATTTAATGTTTTTATATCCATAAAAATATATATTATTATACATTATGAAAACAATTTGTGATTGGAATAATTGCTTTGAAATAGGGGAGTATAGAGCACCAATTGAAAAGGACAACAGTAAGAATTTTAGACTTTTGTGTCTAAAGCACGTTAAAGAATTTAATAAGAANTGGAATTATTTTTCTGGCATGAATGACAAAGAAGTAATTAACTTTCTAAAAAGTGACATTACATGGCATAAACCAACACAGGGTTTCAGCTCTTCAGATAATTTTTTTAAGGTTTTATGGAATAATGTATTAAATGAAGGATTTGATGATTTAAAATTTAAAAAACATTTAAATAATGACAGAAATTTAAAATTTAACAATAATGATATAAAAGCATTTGCTGTGCTTGGTATTTCTGTTGGTTTAAAATGGGACAAAATACAGCAGAAGTTTAAAAAACTTGTTAAAAAATTTCACCCTGATATTAATTCTGGGGATAAAAATTATGAGGAAAAACTTAAGGTAATAACTTTAGCTTATACACAGTTAAAGAATACATATAGGAATAAAATTGATAAATAATTTAGATATAAAACCAGACATNAAACTATCAGTTAAACAAACTTTTGGGATCGACTCTGACTTAGAAATTGAAGCTTTCTCAAAGAAAAATGAATATGTTCCTGAAATTGATAAAAATTATATTTTTGATAAAGATACAACACTTGCAATATTGTCAGGCTTTTCATTTAATAAAAGAGTTTTGGTGCAAGGCTACCACGGAACTGGAAAATCTACNCATATAGAACAAGTTGCTGCGAGACTAAATTGGCCGTGCATAAGAATAAATCTAGATAGTCACGTAAGTAGAATTGATTTAATAGGAAAAGATGCAATTTCAATTAAAGATGGTAAACAAATAACAGAATTCAAAGAAGGAATTTTGCCATGGTCTATCCAAAATCCTGTAGCTTTAGTTTTTGATGAATATGATGCAGGTAGGCCAGATGTTATGTTTGTTATACAAAGAGTGTTAGAGGCTGACGGGAGTTTCACTCTATTGGATAAAAATAAAGTAATAAAACAAAATAAATATTTTAGATTGTTTGCAACATCAAACACAATAGGATTAGGTGATACAACTGGTCTTTATCATGGTACTCAACAAATCAACCAAGGCCAAATGGACAGGTGGAATATTGTTACTTCATTAAATTATTTGAGTCTTGAAAAAGAAATGGAAATAATTCTTGCAAAAAATAAAAGTTTGAATAATTCAAAAGGTAAGGAAAAAGTTGCAAATATGATTAAAGTAGCAACACTTACAAGGAAGGGTTTTATTGCTGGTGATATTTCCACGGTTATGAGCCCAAGAACGGTTTTACATTGGGTAGAAAATTCAGAGATTTTTAAAAACATTGGTTATGGTTTCAGGGTAACTTTTTTAAATAAATGTGATGAAATTGAAAAGAATATTATTGCAGAATACTACCAGAGATGCTTTGGTGAAGAATTGCCAGAGTCAATGGTTAATTCAAAACTAAATGGGTAAAGAAAATAATATTAAAGAAAAATTTAAACTAGCTCTTATATCAACTGCTAATGCAATATCTGATGATTTTTCNTTTGAAAAGGATAAAGTTAATAATAAAAAAATAGATCTATTTGAACTTGAAAAATTAGAAACAAGACATGATTTTATAAAATATAGAGCTAAGAGNGATTCAAGCGCTTTAAAAAAAAAATTTTCAAATACAGAAGTATATAAAAAAAATCTTCCTAAAAATTTATCATATAAAANTCTTTATGAGTTATCAGAAAAAATAAGGTGTGAATTATTGGGTTCAAAAATTCTAAAGGGTGTAGGTGCTAATCTTAAAGAAAATTATATTAATAAAATTTCNTTAAAAAAAAACGATCAATTNATTTCAAAGGAAGATGTCAATGTTAATGAAGCTTTTGAATTATATATGCTTGAAAATTTCTTTAATATTAAATTANATCATCAAAATGAAAAAATTTTAAATTTTTGGAAAAATGATTTTGATAAATCATTAAANGNTCATTTAGAATTTTTATCAAAAAATTTAGAAAATCAAGAAATTTACAACTCTAAAGTTTCGGAAATTTTGCAAGAACTAAACATATTCGATGATACAAATGAAAGTACAAACGAAAACAATCAGCAAGATGAAATTGATCAATCTGATGAAAATCAAGATAACCAGTCACCTGATTCTGATGAAAATGATGCGAANAAACAACAAGAAGATAATCAAGAAGGCATAGACTCTGAATATGATTTTAGTGAACACAAAATTGAAGATCAATCTGTNGACTCAGACTCTGAAAATCAAACTAGTGAAACAATTATTCAAAAGTATGGGGCAGAATTTAATGATAAAGACTATAANGTATTTACTAAAGAATTTGATGAAATTTCTAAAGCTGAAAATCTGGAAAATTTAGAGGAAGTNTCTAAATTAAGAAAAAATTTAGATCAGCAACTAATAACTTTTCAAGATTTGATAACTAAATTAGCCAATAAACTTCAAAGACAATTATTAGCAAGCCAAAAAAGAGCATGGGAATTTGATTTAGAGGAAGGCTTATTAGACACATCAAAATTAACTAGAGTAATAATGGATCCTCATAGTTCATTATCTTTTAAGAAAGAAAAGGATTATGAATTTAAAGATACAGTTGTTACGCTTTTAATTGACAACTCTGGATCTATGAGAGGGAGACCTATAACTATTGCAGCAATATGTGCAGACATTTTATCTAGAACACTTGAAAGATGCGCAGTCAAAGTTGAAATTCTTGGTTTTACAACAAAAAATTGGAAAGGAGGACAATCAAGAGAAAGTTGGAACAAACANAGCAAACCAAAAAATCCAGGAAGATTAAATGATCTACGACATATAATTTATAAAAGTGCAGATACACAATGGAGAATTTCAAAAAATAATTTAGGTTTAATGCTTAAAGAAGGATTATTAAAAGAAAACATAGACGGAGAAGCAATTAATTGGGCATTTAATAGATTACAAAAACGCAAAGAAGAAAGGAAAATACTTATGGTTATATCTGATGGTGCACCTGTCGATGACAGTACTTTAAGTGTAAATTATGGCGATTACCTNGAAAAACACTTGAAAAAAACTGTTAAATTTATTGAAAACAAAAGCAACATCGAAATATTAGCGATAGGAATTGGGCATGACGTTTCAAGATATTACTCAAAAGCGATAAAAATAACAGATGTTCAAGAGCTTGGTGATGTTATGATAAACCAATTAAGTGATTTGTTTAGTGATAAAAGAAAACTTAACTAAAATTAAAAGAATTTAAATCTTTATTTTTCCAAACAATAGTAATTTCAGCACCAGATCTCGTTTTTGAATTCTTACATGAAATGGTTGCAAGATTTTTTTCAAGTAATGTCTTTCCAATGAATACTCCTAGACCCATTCCCATTTTACTATTACTTCCGGCCANACTCTTTAAATAAGGTTCTCCTATTTTATGAATAATATCTTTTGGAAATCCTTCTCCATCATCCTCTATTTTTATAATAGTCTCTTCAATATCNCTTTTTAAATTAATAAATATTTTTTTTTTTGAAAATTTATTTGCATTACCAATAAAATTTCTTAAACCATATANGACCTCAATTTTTTTTGGGTAATGTTATAGGATTATTAAATTGATCTACAATTAAATTAAATTCTTTTTTACTTATTTCCTCAAAAGATCTTATGATTTGAACTAAATAATCTTTTAATGTAATATTTTTATCTAAAAACTCATCATCAATATTTGGATTCATGCTTAATTTTTTNAGAATTTCTATACATCTATCTACTTGANTTGATAGTAGCTCTAAATCCTTATTAAAATTTTTTGTNTTTTTAAACTCTTTATTTAAATCTGATAAAATTATCTTAATGGTGGAAAGTGGTGTACCAAGTGAATGAGCNGCCGCTGCAGCTTGCCCCCCAAGTGAGACCAGTTCATGCTCCTTTGCTATAATAGATTCCATTTTATTTAAGGCCTGCTCTCTAATTTTTCTTTCGGCACCAAAGGTAATAGAAAAAAAACTCAAAAAAAGTAAGGCCACAATAAGAGATAATGGAATAGCATAATAATAATAGTCACTTACATGAAAATGTTGNTTAAGAGGTGATGGCAAATCTCTATTAAAAAATGTTAATATAATTATTGAGAATACTGTTAAAATGATCAGTAAAATGCTTGATCTTTTTGCAAGGTATATCGACGAAAAAATACTAGGTATAATAATAAATATAGAAAAAGGATTTACTATTCCACCAGTTAAATAAAGCAAAAAGCTCAATTGAAANATATCCAGGCANAGAAAAACAAATGAGGATCTATCGGTAATTTGATTTCTTTTATAATAATATATTAAAAATAAATTACTTAGTGCTCCAAAATATATTACTAAATTTGAAAGAAAATAATCAAATTCAAAATTAAAAAAAAATTTTACTATATTGATAGTTATCAATTGACCAATTATAGCTATCCATCTTAATCTTATATATTCAAGTCTATTAAGAGAATAGAATTTAGAAGTCTCAAAAAACTTCATTGATTATATATCTAAATTGAGAACATCGATGGCGTTAGAAATTATAAAGTCCTTCCTTAAAGCTACATCATTGCCCATTAATGTATGTATGATTTCATGGTCTTTCTTTATATCTTTTGAATATTCAACTTTTAATAAGTTCCTAGTTTCGGGATTTAATGTAGTATTCCATAATTCATCTGGATTCATTTCTCCTAATCCTTTAAACCTTTGTATATTTAATTTTGATTTTTCAATTGAGAGATTTTTATCATATTCTTTTGAGCCTTTCTTAAGTTTACTTAGCTCTTTTGTATTTTTTAAAATATATCTCTCTAATTCTTTCTCATCTTTGATATAAATTCCTTTCATACCTTTATTAATTTTAAACAAAGGTGGTTGGGCCAAATAAATATGGCCGTTTTCTATAAGTTTATTGAATGGGCTATTATTAAAAAATGTAAGCAATAATGCTCGTATATGTGAGCCGTCAACATCAGCATCTGTCATAATAATTATTTTTCCATATCTCAAATTTTTTAAATCCAAATCATCGTTTTTTGGATCTAATCCTAAGGCATTAATTAAAGTAATAATTTCGTTTGAAGAGATCATCTTTGATAAGGCTTTAGTTTTATAGTCATTGGTACTTCCATTTTTCTTTTTTCCATTATTATCTACGTAGGTATTTAATATTTTTCCTCTTAATGGTAAAACTGCTTGAAACTCTCTGTTTCTGCCTTGTTTTGCAGAACCCCCTGCTGAGTCTCCCTCAACTATAAATAATTCTGTACCATCTTGTTTTGAATTTTGACAGTCTGCCAACTTTCCTGGTAGACCTGTAAGTTCAAGTGCACCTTTTCTTCTAACATTTTCCCTTGCTTTTCTTGCAACATCTCTAGCCTGTGCAGCCTGAATAATTTTTAATAGTACTACCTTCACAATTGACGGATTTTGGTCGAACCATAAAGATAATTTTTCACTTATAACTGTTTCAACTATATTTCTTACTTCAGACGAAACAAGTTTATCTTTTGTTTGTGAAGAAAATTTTGGATCAGGTATTTTAACTGACAAAACACATGTTAATCCTTCTTTCACATCATCTCCAGATATAGAAAGTTTATTCTTTTTTAAAAGATTTGCCTCATTAGCATATTTATTTACTACTCGAGTTAATGCACTTCTGAAACCAAGAAGATGTGTACCTCCATCTTTTTGGAATATATTATTAGTATAAGGGTATACATCCTCAGAATAAGCTGAGTTCCATTGTAGGGCACATTCTACCTCTAAATTATTTTTGTTTTGTTCNATATAAATAGGTTTTTTAAATAATTCATTTCCATTCTTATTTTTTAACTTTTCTCTTTTCTCATCAAGAAAATTTACAAATTCTAAAATACCACCATCAAACTTAAAAACTGTTGATTTTACGTTCTTTAAAGTTAGGTCATTTACAGAAATTTTTAAACCTTTATTTAAAAAAGCTANTTCTCTCATTCTTNTTTGAATCGTAGAGGTNCTAAACTTTGTTGATGAAAAGATTTCTTTTGATGGCGAAAAAGTTATCCTTGTTCCTAATTCTTTTGATTTACCTATAATTTTTAAAGGATACTTTGCATCACCATTACTAAATTCTGTAAAATACTTTTTACCATCCCTATTTATTTCTAACTCTAATTTTTCAGATAAAGCATTAACAACTGATACACCTACTCCATGTAAACCACCTGAAACTTTGTATGAGTTATGATCAAATTTTCCTCCAGCATGTAGTTGAGTCATTATTACTTCTGCTGCTGATTTTTTTTCACCCTTATGAATATCGACTGGTATACCTCTTCCATCATCACTAACTGTAATAGAACCATTTTTGTTTATATCAATGACTATGTTTTTACAATAACCAGCTAATGCTTCATCTATAGAATTGTCTACAACTTCATAAACCATATGGTGAAGTCCAGTACCATCATCAGTATCACCAATATACATCCCTGGTCTTTTTCTTACAGCCTCAAGGCCTTTTAGAACTTTGATGGAGTCTGCTTGATAATTTGATGTGTTTTGTTTTGTCATTTATTTTTTTGGAAAAAATAATTATAACATTTTTTAAAATTTAAATAAAATCAGATTTAATTGAATGCTTAAAAAAGCACTGCAATTAAACGTTTTTTCGGTAACGAACTTTTTTTTTTTCTATTTAACAAAAANAGCAGATATTTGCCTAATTTATTGCCTTTTTTTGAAAAAAACTATTTTTAATTAAATTTACCCCACTATTNAATAAAAATTTTACAATTGCATATATTGAACATAAGGACTCAACAGCTTTATTAAACTGAAATGTAAATGTATAAAAAATTAACAGTAATAAAAATTTAATTGGCTCTCGTAAAATTTTAATAATTTTTANTTTACTNTATTTTGATTGGTATAAATACTCTCCATATTTAAAATTGACTTTTCTAATTATAAAAGTTTTTAAGTTTGCTTTGACTGATCCTTCNCCTTTATGTTTGGCNACANCACTACTNTTTAGATATATATTTAAATTAGATNATTCTATTTTTTTGCATAAGTCCACATCCTCCCAATAAAAAAAAAACCTCTCATCAAACATATTTAAATCCATAAATTTTTTTTTATCTGCAAGAAAAACCGCCCCTAAAATTTTTTTTACTGGAAATATTTTTATATCTTTTTTTTTATTTGAGTAATTTTTAAATCCTTTTATTTTAGGGACCGTTATGACTGTGTCTTTTTTAATTTTAAAAGTTTTTTTTAATTTTAAAATTGATTTTTGTGTAATATTTGTATCAGGTTGTGTGCAAAGAAAATATTTTGATTTCGTTTTTTTTACTAGAAAGTTAATACCTTTTGCAAATCCATTATTTTTACTTGAAATTCCATAATATTTAATTTTAGGAAATTTTTTTTCAATTTTTTTTTTTAAAATAACATCATTACTTTGATCTAAAATATAAATATCAAAATTTTTATAATTACTAAGATTTTTAATTACTTTATAAGACGTTTTATAAAATAAAATTACAACTGATATATCATTAAATTTCATATTATATAATATTAACTTATAATAATAATTAATCAAAAAATATGTGGCGGAGAGAGTGGGATTCGAACCCACGGTACCTGTGAGGGTACACACACTTTCCAAGCGTGCGCCTTAAACCGCTCGGCCATCTCTCCGAGTTATTTTTTTTGTATTACGGCAACTTCGTTAATTTTACCTTTAAAAATTTCTATAGTATTAAAATTATCTAAAAAATATTTTTTATCTTCTTCTTTTATATATTTGGAATTAAAATCTCTATTCGATTTTATCGCTTTTAAAATATTTTTAAGATCAGGGTATTCATTATTTATATTCATGTCTTTTCTTGTTTCTGGAAAATCAAGTTCTTCACAAATAAAAATTCCTTTTGGTGATAAGATTTTAAACAGCATAAATAAACTTATAATTTGATCCTTCAAGGTATGTGATGCGTCCTCAATAATAACATTAAATATTCTTTGATTATCTATAAGGTCTTTTTTAATTGAAATTTCACTTGAAGTATTTATGTAAAAGTTTTTTAATCTTTGCGATTTATACCTGAATAAATCAGGGCATATGTCCCCGGAATAAATATTTGAATTCTTGAAATAGTAAAAAAATGCACCAGCTGCATTTCCATAAAAAGATCCTAATTCTAAAACATTTAAATTAGCATTCCTTATTTTTTCAAAATATCTTTCGTATATTTTAGAATAACCATGTGCATCAATTCTTTTATTTTTTTTTTTAATTGGTTGCATATATTGATTAATATAATAATTACCTTTATCACTGTTAAAATATTCAAATAAATAGTCTAAATCTTTTTTAAATAATTCAACATTAGAATTGGAGTGTTCATCTAAATTTATTTTTTTTGGCAAAAATGGAATATTTAATAAATATCTAATAGGCAATATTAATAAAATATATATTTTTAATAATATATTAGCTTTTTGGATTCTGTGTCTGTAGTAAATTGTGTAAAATGTTTTAATATTCATTTTAATCTTTGTTTATTTTTAACACTCCA
>NZKC01000050.1 GCA_002692475.1 Candidatus Pelagibacter sp. | reverse complement strand
CCAGTTGTTGTGTATCTTTTAACATGTTCAATGGATCTAAAACCCTCTCGTAAAGCAAGTTTGATGTCTTTTGCAGTTGCATCATTTTGATAATCAACAAAAGACTTAGTTTTTCCCAAAACTTTATCTGATGGTATTAACCAAATATTTCGTTTAGATCTATTTTCTAAGGATAAAACTTCAATATCTTCATATTCTGTTTTTTTAATATTTAAGAATTCTTTTAATGCTTTTGGAACATTAATCAAAATATCTTCTAAGAATAAATCACCATTGCAACTACCTATGCTTATTTGGTCTGAGGGGTATGTGTTCGGAATAAATACTTGATCCTCTTCTCTAAATTTTAGTTTACCACCAGATTGAGTAAATAGATGAACTGCAGGTGTCCATCCACCTGAAATTCCTAAACAATCACATGATAAATTGATTTTTGAACCAATAACTTTTTGTCCATCTTTAGAAAGTCTCATTATAGATACTTTGTTAATTTTCTTGTAGCCCGATGTATTAACAACAGTAAAACCTTTATAAATCTTAATATTATTTTTTTCTACTTCATAAACTAATTTAGAGTCTACCTCTTCTCTATTATCAATTATAGCTTCGATATTTATTCCTTTTTGGAACAAACTAATAGCAGTTTCATAAGCACTATCATTATTTGTTAAAAGAATATTTTTCTCACCACAAGCAACCCCAAATAAATCAGCATATCTTTTAATTGCAGATGAAAGTAAAATTCCAGGCCGATCATTATTATCAAATATTAAAGGCCTTTCTATTGATCCAGTTGCGCATATAACTTTTTTAGCTCTTATCTTTAATAACCTATGTCTTGTCTTACTTTTTCTTTGTTCGATTGGTAAATGGTCAGTTAAACTCTCTCTAGCTAATAAAAAATTATAGCCATGATAAGCAGCTACACTTGTTCTAGTTTTTATATTTAAATTTTCTAATTTTTTTATTTCATTGATTTCTTTTTCCAGCCAAGATCCAGAATTCTGATTATTAATTCTAAAATTTTCAGAATCTTGATAAATAGTAGAGCCACCAAGATTTGGTTTTTCTTCAACTAAAAGTGTTTGTAATCCATTTTTTGCTGCTGTTTTTGCGGCCATTATTCCTGAAATACCCGATCCAATTACCAACACATCACAATGAATATATTTATGCTCGTATATATCCGGATCTGGTTCAGAAGGCGATTTTCCTAAACCAGCTGATTTTCTTATAAAATATTCATATTTTTCCCAGAAACTAGCCGGCCACATAAAAGTTTTATAATAGAAACCAGCAGGTAATAGTGGTGACAAAAAATTATTTATTCCTCCAATATCAAAATTTACATTTGGCCAACAATTTTGGCTTGAAGCCTCCAAACCCTCATAAATTTCAACCTCAGTTGCTCTAACATTTGGTTCAGTTCTGGATGAGTTTTTATGAAGTTGTATAATAGCATTAGGTTCTTCTGAACCCGCCGTCATAATTCCTCTTGGTCTGTGGTACTTAAAACTTCTACCTACCAAATGAACATCATTTGCCAAAAGGGCAGAAGCTAATGTATCGCCTTTAAACCCATAATAAGTTTTACCATTAAATTTAAATGAAACTTTGTAAGTTTCGTCAATTATTTTTCCAGTTTTAACTCTTAAATTTTTCGTCATTATTTAACTTGCGGGTGGTTTTTCACTAATTTTATATACAGCTTTGATTTCATCATTTGAAGTATCTCGAACTATATTAAACCATTTTCTACAGCCATGAGCGTGATTCCATCTTTCGAATTGCACTCCTTTAATATTTTTTCTCATAAACAAATACTCAGCCCACTCATCATCGCTTAGTTCTGTTGGTTGTTTCGGCCTTACAATATGAGCTTCACCTCCAGCTTTAAATTCGCTTTGTTCTCTCTCACCGCAATATGGACAATCAATAATAAACATTAATGAGCTACAGCTGCAGCACCATGTTCATCAACAAGATCACCGCTGACAAATCTATTTATGTTAAATGCNGCATTTAATTTATGNGGTTCGTTATTTGCAATAGTGTGAGCAAATAAATCACCCGAACCAGGTGTTGCTTTAAATCCTCCAGTACCCCAACCACAATTAAAATATAAACCTTCAATTGANGTTTTACTTATTATTGGACTTGCATCAGGACATATATCNACNATACCGCCCCATTGTCTTAACATTCTCATTCTACTAAATATCGGATACAACTCTAAAATTGCTTGTAAAGTCCCTTCAACAATTTCATGACTACCTTTTTGTGAGTAAGAAACATAGTCATCTGTACCAGCACCAATTACTAATTCACCTTTATCTGATTGACTTACATATGCATGAACTGCATTTGACATAACTACTGTATCTATAATTGGTTTTACAGGCTCTGAAACTAGTGCTTGAAGAGGTTTACTTTCAAGAGGAAGCCTTAGTCCTGCCATGTCTGCTAGCACACTAGAATGACCAGCCGCAACAACACCAACTTTTTTTGTTTTAATGAAACCTTTTGTTGTTTCTAATCCTTCGATTTTATTTCCGATTCTTTTAATTCCTTTAACTTCACAATTTTGTATAATATCAACACCCATTTCATCTGCACCTCGGGCATAACCCCAAGCCACAGCATCGTGTCTAGCAGTTCCAGCTCTTTTTTGTAAAGTACCACCTAACACTGGGTATCTTATATCTTGTGATGTATTAATAATTGGACAAAACTTTTTAACTTGATCTGTTGAAAGCCATACTGCATCAATTCCATTTAATCTATTAGCATGTGTTCTTCTTTTTAAATCCCTAACATCTTGTAAGTTATGAGCTAAATTCATAACTCCACGTTGGCTAAACATAACATTATAATTAAGTTCTTGAGACAAGCCTTCCCAAAGTTTTAAAGCATGATCATACAAACCTGCACTTGCGTCCCATAGATAATTTGATCTTATAATTGTTGTATTTCNTCCNGTGTTACCACCACCAATCCATCCTTTTTCAACGACGGCAATATTATTCATTCGATGTTTTTTTGCTAAATAATATGCAGTTGCCAANCCATGACCACCACCACCTATGATTACAGCATCATATTCTTTTTTTGGCTCAGGATCTCTCCATGCTCTCTGCCAATTTTCATGNTTTGTAAAAGCGTTTTTAATAAGCGAAAAAATTGAATATTTGTTTTTCATATATTTTATGAAAATACTTGATTAATATTGAATATTCAATGGTTTCAAGTTACACAGGTATCGTGGAAGAGTGGGTGAGATGGCTGAAACCAATCGGTTGCTAACTGATCTTACGGAGAAATTCGTAACGTGGGTTCGAATCCCACCTCTTCCGCCATTAATAAAGAGGCTTATTTTCGAAAAAATTAAGCATTTTAACCGGCCGTTTTTCAACTATATATCTATAAACATTATAATTTTCTAAAACCCTTTGAACATAGTTTCTTGTCTCTCTAAATTTTATTAATTCAATCCAATCCACATAATCAATTTGATTTTTTTGAGGGTTTTTATTTAATTTTTTCCAATATTTTACTCTTTTAGGACCTGCATTATATGCAGCTATTGCAAAAGGATAAGAGCCATCATACTCAAGAATTAATCCCGCTATGTAGTGCGAACCAAGATTTATATTATATTCAGGATCAGTCGTTAACCTAGACTTTGAATATGGTAGTTTAGCCTGCTTTGCAACTAGTCTAGCAGTATAAGTCATTAACTGCATCAAACCTCTTGCGCCAGCTGAACTATTAGCTGACATATCAAATTCACTTTCCTGCCTAATTATTGAAAGAATAAAAGGAGTTTCAGGAATTTTTCTCCCATTAATAATTTTTGGAGTACCTATAATTGGATAATTATAATTATTTAAAAATCTTTTTTCATAAGATGCTAATTTTGATATTTGTATTGCAAAATCATATCTTGAGATATTGGTTGCTAGTTCTGCGGCTAAAATTTCACTACCTTTTTCTATGTTATCTAATGCCAAATGTCTTAGAATATGCTTAGTATATTTATCTCTATTCAGCTCATTTAATAAATATACTATTTTTACAAGACCTTTATTTTCAAACATAGCTTTATAATCATTGTCAACTTTTTGCTCTAAGCTTAGCTCAAAACTTTCTTCTGGATTGATCTTTAAGAAAGCTAACTGACCATAATATGTAGTTAAATATTTTGATGCTTCNNNATACCATTTATTTTTTAAATCATCTTTATTTAATTTTTCATAGGATCTGCCTAACCAGTAAGCTCCTCTTGATAAACTTATTGGATAACTTACATTGTTATAAAAATTTTCAAAATGTTCTATTGCTAGTATTGGATCGTTTAAAAAACTTAAAGATATCCATCCACTCATCCATTCAGCAGCAGCATAATCTGGTCCTTCGACCATTGAATGGTTACTTACTATTTTATACGCAGTTTCATATTTTTTTTTATATATTAATGATCTTGCTATNATTTCTCTTTCTTTCCACCATTTTTCGGGTCTTACCAAATAAATTTTGTTGTTTGGTATTTTANNTAATATTTCTAAAGACGATTCAACTCTACCTCTTTTTCTTCTCCATTTTAATCTATCATAATTTAANCCTGNGTCATTTTTAAATCTATCTGGAACTTTTGAGATTGCGTTATCTACACCATACGATTTACTCATCAAAAGCTGCCTTGCCGTATATAGTAATTGTTCGTCTTTTGGTAAATATCTAAGCATTCTTTTTAAATCCCAGTACTTATTTTCCCAGGCTAAATATTTAGCACGATTTATGTAATCATCATTATTAAGATATTTTTTATATTTTTTTCTAAAAAATCTTAAATCAGATTTACTTAAGTCTGCTTTTTCAAAACCTTTTTTAATTAGGTTAATACCTTTTGTAGTTTCACCTGTAAGAATGAAACTTTCACCTAATATCATTTCACCATAGCCACTAAGTGGTGAATTATCAGAGAATTTTTTTACTATTTTTTTTGGCGAAACTTTTTCAGTAGACATTTTATGTTCAGAAAGATATTTAATTCTACCGATTCTAGGATAATCAGGATTTTTAGAAATAAATTGTTGATAATCATAGTAGCTCGCTCTATTTCCATAAGTTAGTAAATGACGCCATTGTATAAAATTAATAATGTCATTATTTTTACTTTTCTTTGCAATGGATATCGCATTTGTCCAATCAGCTTTCCTCATCGCATTGATAGCTTTACCAGCTAGTTCAAATTCTCTTTTAGAAAAAAATTTTGATTTTTTCGCTAATTTTCCCACAGATTTTTGAACAATTTTTGGTTTATTTTTTGGTATAATAATTCCTATATTTGTAACTTTTTTCTCTTCTAATACTTCGTCTTTTTGTTTTTCTTTTTTCTGTATTGCTAAAACTGGCTTCTTGAGTGGCTTGATTATGTTAATAGAAATTTTCTTTTCTTTAGTCTCTTGTTTTAAAATAGGTTTTTGCTTGGGAATAATAACATTTTCTTGAGATTTAATATTTGACGTATATAAAAATGTCACAAGAGCAAAAGTGAAAGATATTATTTTTTTCATAATTTTTTGTAAATGAATCAACAATTTATGTTATAAGTATTTATGTTTAAAGGTTCAAATGTTGCTTTAATAACTCCATTTAAAGATAATAAGTTAGATATTGAAGCTTATATTAAAATTATTCATTTTCACCTAGAAAATGGTACGCATGGACTTGTTCCTGCTGGTACCACTGGTGAGTCCCCAACATTAGATCACGATGAACATCAAAAAGTAATTGAGCTTTGTATTAAAGAGTCAAATGGAAAGATACCTGTTATAGCTGGTACTGGCTCTAACTCTACTGAAGAAGCTATATCGTTAACAAAACATGCAGAAAAGGTAGGTGCTGACGGTGCATTAGTTGTTACACCATATTATAACAAACCTACACAAGAAGGTTTATATCAACATTATAAAGCAATAAGTGACAACACAAGNCTTCCAATAATAATTTACAATATACCAAGCAGATGTGTAATTGATATGTCTGTAGATACAATGGCAAGGTTATTTGAGTTAAAAAATATTGTGGGTGTAAAAGATGCTACAGGNGATTTAAATAGACTAGATCAAACAATTAAAAAATTAGGTTCAGAATTTATACAGTTAACCGGTGAGGATGGTCTTGCCTTTGAATTTAANAAAAGAGGGGGCGTTGGTATCATTTCTGTTACCGCAAACATAGCTCCNAAATTATGTTCTGAAATGCAAAATTATTCGAAATCAAAATCAGGAAATGAAATAAAAGAAGCTGAGAGGATTGANCAAATGCTTCAACCACTACATAAATCTTTATTNATTGAAAGCAATCCAGCACCAGCAAAATATGCTGCCAAACTTTTAGGTTTGTGCAGTGATGAAATTAGATTGCCTTTGGTAAACATTAAGGATGAGACAAAAGACAAGGTTAAGAAAGCTTTACAGTCTGCAAAATTAATTAGTTAATGAAAAAAAAAACCACTCCTGGTTTGAAAATAATTTCAATTAACAGAAAAGCAAGTTTTAATTATTTTTTTGAAAGCTTATATGAAGCTGGTATTATGCTTAAAGGATCAGAAATAAAATCAATAAGATTAGGAAAAATTAATATATCCGACTCATATGGTATTGAAAGAGATGGTGAAATTTTTTTAATGAATGCTCATATACCTCTATACAAAAATGCAAGTCATACAAATCACAATCCTACGGACGATAGAAAACTTTTATTAAATAAAAGAGAAATTAATAAATTAATTGGAAAAATAAATAGAGAAGGTTTTACTTTAATACCTACAAAAATTTATTTTAAGAAAGGCAAAGCAAAAATTGAAATTGCAGTCGCAAAAGGGAAAAAACAATATGATAAAAGACAAGCGAAAAAAACAAAAGATTGGCAAAGAGATAGAGCAAGATATGTTAGAAAAACAAGCTAATAAAGTTTTTTTAGGTATAGGTTCTAATTTAGGCAATAAAAAACTTAACATTGAAAACGCCAAATTACATCTTGAACTCAATAAAAATTTCAGAATATTTAAAACTTCAAAATTTTATAAAACTAAATCTTGGCCAAATCCTAAAATGCCTAATTTTTTAAACATTGTAATTGAAGGTGAAACATATCTAAAACCTTTAGATCTGTTGTTTTTTTTAAAAAAAATTGAAAAAATTCTAGGAAGAAAACCAGCCAAAAAAAATTCTCCACGAATGTGTGATATTGATATTATTGACTTTGGTCATAAATGTCTAAAATTGTATGATAGAAAGAGTTTTGTTATTACTCCACATCCAAGACTAGAGGAAAGAAATTTTGTTTTAATACCATTGTTTGAAATATCAAAAAATTGGAAGCACCCTAGATCAAATATAAAAATATCACAATTATTAAAGCAAATTGACACTAAAGACTTAAGATCTATTACAGTTGAATAAAAAAATGATATAGTAAATTTATGTTAAAATCAGATGATTTAATAAATAAAGTAAAATCTTATAATAAGTTTTTAAATCCAGAAACTTTAGACAAAGCTTATAATTTTGCAGTCAAAGCCCACGAAAATCAAAAAAGACATTCAGGTGATCCTTATGTAATTCATCCAGTTGCTGTTGCAAACATTTTAACTGAGCTTAAATTAGATAGTGCTACTATAGCAACAGGCTTGCTTCA
>NZKC01000049.1 GCA_002692475.1 Candidatus Pelagibacter sp. | reverse complement strand
TCTGGAAATAGCTATCAATCTGAAAGAGCATCTGAAGCTATAATTAATGGAGGATTTTTTGGAAAAGGAATTGGAGAAGGAGTTCTAAAAAATAAAGTTCCCGAAGCACACACAGATTATATTGTTTCAGTTATATCAGAGGAATTTGGTGTTTTAATGATTTTTATTCTTATATTAATTTTTTTATATTTAATATTTAAAGTGTTTAAAAAAATTTCCTTAATAAATAATGATAAAATTAAGCTAATTTTATTAGGCCTCGGATTTATAATTTTTTTACAATTTTTAATTCATGTTGGTGTGAATATTCGAATGTTTCCCACAACTGGAATGACACTTCCCTTTTTAAGCTATGGCGGGTCTTCAATAATTGGAACATCTATACTTTCTGGTATAATTCTTAATTTAACAAAAAAAGAAAATATTTCATGAAAAGAAAAGTCTTAATAACTACAGGAGGATCAGGTGGGCATGTTGTTCCTGCGTTGACCTTCTATGAGCATTTAAAAGATAATTTTGATATATTTTTATCCAGTGATTATCGGGGGTCAAAGTTTATAGATAACAAAATTTACAATTTTGAAATTATAAACGTATTACCATTAACAAAAAATATTATTTTATTACCAAAAAATATTATTTTATTTATTTTTGCAATATTAAAATCCCTAATATTTTTGAAGAAAAACAAAATAAATATTATAATTTCTACAGGTGGATATATGTCTTTACCAGTGTGTTTTGCAGCAAAAGTACTTAATCTTAAAATAATTTTATTTGAACCAAATATGGTGATAGGAAGATCTAATTTATTTTTGCTTAATAAATGTTCATTAGTTCTTTGTTACTCAAAAAAAATTTTAAACTTTCCTAATAAATATGAAAATAAAATTAAATTAATTCCACCAATTATCAGAAAACAAATTTATTTTGAAAAAAAAAATGAGAATTATAACCTTGAAAATAAAATAAAAATTTTAATAATTGGAGGGAGTCAAGGAGCTGATTTTTTTCAGACTAATCTTAAAGATCCGATTTTAAAATTATCAAAAAAATTTCATCTAGAGATATTGCATCAGGCTAACAAAACAAATAAGCAAAATTTAGAAAATTTTTATAAANAAAATAATATTAAATATAATTTATTTGACTATAAAGATGACCTTTATAAATCAAATTCTGACATAAATTTATGNATAACNAGAGCAGGTGCTTCAAGTTTAGCAGAACTTGTACATTCAAATATTCCTTTTATAGCTGTACCTTTTCCANATGCCAAAGACAATCATCAATTNTATAACGCATTATTTTACAAAAATTTAAATTGTTGTTGGATGATAGAGCAAGGTTCAAATTTTATAAATGAAATTGATAATTTAATCACAAGTATAATTGTAAATAAAAATGATATTTACAAAAAAATAGATGCAATGAAAAAAATAAGTTACGAAAACTCGTGGAATAATATAAACCAGAAACTAATAAATACTATTAATGAAAATTGATTTAGCTAAATCTGAAATAATTCATTTCGTTGGTATTGGTGGTATTGGAATGAGTGGCCTAGCACTTATTATGCATGGNATGGGTTTTAAAGTCCAGGGTTCAGATGTATCTTCAAATAANAATNTCGAAAGANTAAAAAAAAAAAAAATTAAAATTTCAGTTGGTCATAATAAAAAAAATATAATTAATGCAACTGTTTTAGTTNTTTCNTCAGCGATAAAAAAAANTAATNCAGAGTTNTTAGNAGGTAAAATTAAAAATCTACCTATTTANAAAAGAGGNGAGATGCTTGGACATATAGCATCTTTAACAAAAAATATTGCTGTTGTTGGCTCACANGGAAAAACCACNACAACATCATTAATAGCATCAATATTTTCGAAAACAAAAATTGATCCAACAATTATAAATGGAGGNGTTNTGAANTCATTTAATAGTTCTGCAAGATTAGGCAATAGTAATTGGAGCATATTAGAATTAGACGAGTCAGACGGAAGTTTTTTAGAAGTACTTCCAACNTACGCAATCATTACTAATATTGACAGAGAGCATATGGATTATTACAAAACTATGGATAATTTAAAAAATTTATTTCAAAAGTTCCTTGAAAAAGTTCCATCGTTTGGAAAATCTTTTATTTGTATCGATGATAAAATTAATAAAGAAATCATAAAAAAAATCAAAATAAAAAATTTTTATACTTATGGTTTAAATGCAAAATCAAATTTTCAAATTATAAATATTATACAAAATAAAAACTTTTCTAAATTTAATTTAAAAATTCGACTACCAGGTAAAAAANAATATTTTATAAAAANTATAATAATNCCAATTTTGGGTATGCATAACATTANGAATGCAACAGCGGCAATTGCTGTTGCTATTACTATAGGAATATCACCAAAAATAACAAAACTGGGTTTATTAAATTTTAAAGGTGTTCAAAGGAGATTTAATAAAATATTTTCTCANAAAGGTGCAGAATTTTACGATGATTACGCACACCACCCGAGTGAAATTAAAGAAGTATTAAATGGAGTTAGGGCTGCTTACAATAAAGAAAAAATTATTTGTATTTTTCAACCACACAGGATTTCACGTTTAAAAGATTTAAAGAAAGATTTTACTCTNTGCTTTAAANAAGCAGATCAGGTAATTTTATGTCCAATTTTTTCTGCAGGAGAAAAAATNCGCTTAGGATTTAATTATTANAGCTTTGCTAAGGAAATTGNTAAAAATTCAAATGTGGAATTATTTCTTGTTAAGGANAAAAATAATCTAGCAAAATTNATTAAACAAAATATTTNTGGTGATAAAATTGTAATAGGGATGGGNGCTGGCTCAATCTCTAATTGGATTAGAGACTTACCAAATCTTATATAATGGATATAATTAAAATACAAAATTTCTCNAAAACTNTAAAAAGTGAATTTAAATTTAATTATAATATTAAAAAATTAAATTGGTTTAATATTGGAGGAAATACAGAAGTATTTTTTAAACCAGATAACTTAAAAGATTTNGTATTATTTCTTAAAAATTTTGGAAAAAATGAAAAAATTTTTGTTCTTGGCGCTGGTTCAAATATTCTTTTCAACGATAAAAAATTTGAGGGAATTATAATTAAGTTAGGAAAAAACTTTTCTAATATATCATTATTACCCAATAATGTAATTGTTGCTGGAAGCGCTACAACAGATAAAAAACTGGCAGACTTTGCAATGGAAAATAGCATTGGTGGTCTTGAATTTTTATCCTGTATACCAGGTACTGTGGGTGGTGGATTAAAAATTAACTCTGGTTGCTTTGGTAGAGAATTTAAGGATATTTTATTATCCGTTCAAGTTATTGATAGAAATGGTATAATTCAAACAATACCAGCNTCTAAAATAAAATTTGGCTATAGACATAGTCCTCTTGATAAAAGCTTAATTTTTCTAAGCGCTTCGTTTCAAGGTACTAAAAAAAATAAAAGAGATATAGAAATAAAAATTAATAGCTTAAAAGAAGAAAAAAATAAAAGACAACCAANTAAAATCAAAACTGGGGGAAGTACATTTAAAAACCCTATNGGAAGCAGCAAACTTAAAGTATGGGAATTAATTAAAAATTCAGTATCAATATCTCAAAGTTTTGGTGANGCAGAGATATCAAATAAACATTGTAATTTTCTAGTAAATTCAGGTAATGCAAAATTTGAAGAAATGATAAAATTAATTAATTANGTCAGAGACGGCGTTGAAAAGAAAAGTGGAATAAAACTGGAAACAGAAATTGAAATAATTGAATAAATGAAAAGAATACTTATTTTAGGNGGAGGTATATCAAAAGAAAGAGATGTTAGTTTAGAAACAGCAAANCAAGTTAATATCTGCTTAAAAAAGAAGTTTAAAACAATTATATGTGAGCCAGATAAAAACTTAGTCAAAAACATAAAAAAATTTAAACCAACTATAATTTTTAATGCATTACATGGTAGATTTGGTGAAGACGGTTATATTCAATCTATCCTTGAAAAAATTAAAATAAAGTACACTCATTCTGGTATTATTTCTTCATTTATTTCTATGAATAAAATCTTATCTAAAGAATTGTTNATTAAAAATAAGATTCTGACTCCAAAGTTTATAAAATACGATTTTAAAAATAACCATACGANAACTAAAAAAATTATTTCNAAGATTGNCAAAAAATTAAAATTTCCGGTNGTGATTAANCCTATTAACGAGGGGTCAAGTGTAGATGTATTCATATGCTCAAAAAAGAATATATTGGGTAAATTAAAAAAGCTTAAAAAATATAATGAAATTATTATTGAAAAATACATTGGTGGCAGAGAAATTCAAGTTGCTATATTAGGTAAAAAAAAATTAGGGGCAATTGAGCTTAAACCTAAAAGAAAATTTTATGATTACACCGCCAAGTATAGTTCTAAGGCAAAAACAGAGCATATTATACCTGTTGATCTTGAAAAAAAAAATTTAGATAAAGTGTTAAATATAAGTCTAAAGGCTCACAAGTTGTTGGGATGTAGAGGGGTTACAAGATCTGATTTTAAGTTTTACAAAAATAAATTTTACTTGTTGGAATTAAATACTCAGCCTGGCATGACTAAACTTTCTTTAGTACCTGAAATAGCAGCTCATAGAGGCATATCTTTTTATAAGTTATTAGAATGGATTGTAAATGATGCATCAATTAAAAGATAAAATTAAAACAATTTTTTTATATTTATTTTTATTATTTTCTGTATCCACAATATTTAACTTAGAAGCAACAAATTCACTGGGAACTTTTTTTAAAGTAAAAGAAATAGATATTAAAGACAATATTTATAGACAGGAGTTTAAAAAAATGATTAATCAAAATATTTTTTATATAAAAAAAGAAAGTATTGTTAATGTGATAAAGCAATTTCCCATTTTAGAAAAATTTAAAATAAATAAAATTTATCCTAATAAAATAAGTATTACTCTTGAGGAGACAAAGCCACTTGCGAAAACTATTATAAAAAATGAAATATTTATCGTTGGTTTAAATGGTAATTTATTTAAAGGGAAAAATATAAATTATGATGTTCCAATAATTGAAGGTAATTTAGAATTAAAAAAAATAAATTCTTTTCTTGAAAAAGTTCAATCATCTAAATTTGATCTTTCATTAATAGATAAAATAATCTTTTATCCCTCTAATCGCTGGGATATATTTTTTAAGAACAAAACTATAATTAGGCTACCCAGTCAAAATATAAATGAAAGTATAAAACATGCACAAGTTTTATTTTATAAGGAGGATTTTGAAAATAAAATAATCGATTTAAGAATTAAAAACAAAGTTATAGTTTCAAATGAATAGCGAAATATTTTTTAATTTATCAAATGAACAAATTTCAATAATTATTTTTGATAAAGACAGCAAAAAAGAAATAAGTAATAAAATTTTTAATTTAAGCAATTTATCTACCAACAATATGAGCATAGAGGATGGCNTAAATNATGTTTTAAAAAACCANATAATTNATATAGANGAAAAAATTAATNCNTCNATNAANAGTATTAATTTAATGTTAGAAGAAAAAAATAGCNTATCAATTAAGGNATCANTTAAAAAAGATTATGANAAAAACCCAATNCAAAAAAACCAAATTGAATATCTTATTCAAGACTTGAAACAACAGATTTTAAAAAATAACAGTNANTTAAAAATTTTACATATTATTGTAGATAATTTCATAGTTGANGANCAACATTTTGATGTCATTCCTTTAGAAAAAANATGTAATGAATTGGTAATAGAAGTNAGATTTATTTGTTGCAAAAAAAATNATATAAATTTTCTNAAAAATATATTCAAAAAATANCAAATTAANTTTAAGAGAATAATTTGNACAAANTACGCTAAATCATTAGTTGNATCNGACCCATATAACATATTNGANGCTGGGCTTAGGGTCGTGAACGGNTTTAATNCAAAAGAAGTGATTGTTTTTCCAAAAAAACCATCCAAGTTGGGTTTTTTTGAGAGAATTTTCCATTTATTCTCTTAACGGTATTTTATTGTAATATTTCTTGTATTTTAGATGCCNTTNGGTGGATNTATAAGTTGTNNATGTCAATTTTAAATCAAAANACTTTAAAAGAACCTATCATTTTTCAAGGTANNACCCTTCATAAAGGTAAAGTTGCTAANGTAAGNATTCTTCCTTCTTCCCCAAATTCTGGAATAGTCTTTAAAAGAATAGANTTAAAAAATAAGAACTTAATTAATGCAACATTTCAAAATGTATCTGATGCAAATTTATGCACCACTATAACAAATGAATTTGGAATAAGTGTATCAACTATTGAGCATTTAATGGCAGCTTTATANGGAAAAGGCGTAGATAATGCTTTGATTGAAATTGATCAAGANGAAGTTCCGATTAAAGANGGATCCTCAAAATATTTTGTTGATGCAATTAATAAGAGNGGACTTCATATAAGCGATACACCAATTAAAATTATAAAAATTTTAAATAAAGTTGAGTTTAAAGATGGAAAAAAAATAATCTCAATAGAACCTTCCAAAACTACCTTGGAAATCGATTTTGAGATTAAATTTAATAATCCACTAATAAGCACACAAAGAAATAAAATAAATGTTTACGAATCTGATTTGGAAGATATTTATAATTCTAGAACATTTTGCCTTTTTGAAGATGTAGAAAAATTAAAAAAAATGAATTTTGCAAAGGGTGGATCACTTGAAAATGCAATTGTGGTAAAAGGAAAAAAAGTTTTAAATGAAGGTGGCCTAAGAAATGAAAAGGAATTTGTTAACCATAAAATATTAGATTGTATGGGTGATCTATATTTATCTGGCTTTAAGATTATAGGAAAAATTACATGTTCCCAAGGGGGCCATAAACTTACAAATGAAATATTAAGAAAAGTTTTTAGCAACAATCAAAATTTTTCTATATTTGAACTAAAAGAGAAAAATATTCCCCACTGGTTTGTCAACAAAACTGCGCTTAAATCGATAGCTTAAAACTATTTCTAGTTTTTAATATTTTCTGTTAAAAATTAAAAAATGAATCACATCTTTAAATTTATAATAATTTTATTTTTTTTAGTTTCTTGTTCNTCAAAAGAGGAAGAAAAAATATCTGTATTAAGTGATAAAGAAATGGAAANTCAAATGATTGAGGCATACGAAGAAGGATTAAGAGAATTGGAAAAAGGAGATGTAATCTACGCAACAAGAANATTCAATGAAGCAGAATTACTTTATCCCCAATCAGAATGGGCNTCAAAATCTATTTTAATGTCAGCTTATGCTTTTTATTCACAAAATTATTATGAAAGATCTATTTTTGAGTTAGAAAGATTTATATCAAAATATCCTAAACATAAAAATATAGATTATGCTTATTTTTTATTAGCAATGAATCACTATGAAAATATTATTGATGAAAAAAAAGATTTAGAACCATTATTATTATCTAAAGAAAAATTTGAATATATAGTTAAAAATTTTCCAGAAACTGATTTTGCTCAAGACTCAATTTATAAGTTAGCTTTGATTCAAGATGTTCTAGCTTCAAAAGAAATGCATATTGGTAAGTATTATCTAAAAAGAAAAAAATGGATAGCTGCTATAAACAGATTTAAAACAGTTTTATCAGATTATGAAACAACAGTTTATGTTGAGGAAGCCCTACANAGACTTGTAGAGACATACTATAAAATAGGTTTAGTAGATGAGGCCGAAAAATACGCAAATGTTCTTGGCTATAACTATCAATCTAGTAAATGGTACGAACAATCTTACAAAATTTTCAATAAAAAATATGCAACATTGCAAGATTCAAAGAAGGATAAGAAATCTATTTTAAAAAGATTTAAAAGTATTTTCAAATGACAAAAAAAGATAATTTAAATATTAAAAGAGATTATCTTAATAAAATNACACAAATTCAAAAGTATAATAAAGCATACTTTATTGATAGTAGGCCATTAGTCGATGATAGCATTTATGATAAGCTTAAAATAAAAGTATTAGAGCTTGAAAAGAAATATGATTTTTTAAAAGATAAAAATTCACCATCTTTATCTTTAGGATTTAAACCTTCAAAAAATTTTCAAAAAGTTGAGCATAAAATACCAATGTTATCTTTGGCTAATGCTTTTGACAAAAATGATCTAATTAATTTTGAAAAAAAAATTATTAACTTTTTAAGCTTAAAGAAAAGTCAAAAAATAGTATATAGCTGTGAACCAAAAATAGATGGAATTTCAGCATCATTATTTTANAAANANGGAAAATTNATACAGGGTTTGTCTAGAGGTGANGGAATACAAGGAGAGNATATCACAGATAANTTAAGNACTATAAAAGATATTCCAAAAAAANTAAGTGGNAACGACTTTCCAGANGAAATNGATATAAGAGGTGAGGTTTTTATAAATAATTCAGATTTTGANAAATTNAAAAATAAGTTTGCAAATCCAAGAAATGCAGCCTCAGGGTCNTTGAGACAAAAAGATTCAAATCAAACAAAAAAAATTCCTTTAAGNTTTATTGCTTATACTTTTGGTTTNGAAAAAAAATTAAANATAAATACNCAAGATCAATTTTTAAAAAAACTAAAGTTATGGGGNTTNAAAACTAANAAATTAAATAAAACTATATCAGGAATNGAAAACNTACTTGAAAATCATAAAAAAATTGAAGAACAACGTAAAGAGATTAACTTTGATATAGATGGAATAGTATACAAAGTTAACGAATTTAATTTACAAAAAAGATTAGGTTTTGCTGCTAATGCACCAAGGTGGGCAATGGCTCATAAATTCTCAGCTAATAAGTCA
>NZKC01000048.1 GCA_002692475.1 Candidatus Pelagibacter sp. | reverse complement strand
TAAGATCGTAGCCACCCTCAAGTATTGAAACAACCTTACCATTTGTATATTTATTGGTAGCACTCAATGTTCTTTTAGTTATTTCATAAAAATCTTTAGAATTTAACTCAAACTGGGCTAGAGGATCATCTTTATGTGCATCAAATCCCGCAGAAAATAAAAGAAAATCAGGTTTAAAATTAATTAATCTTTCTAGCACTCTATTAAAAGCATTAAAATATTGTTCAGAATTCGTACCAGCAGGCAAGGGAATATTTAGAGAATTGTCAAAGTTTCCTTTATCTTTATCTGTCCCACCACCTGGATAAAAAGGATATTGATGAGTTGAAATATACAATGCATTTTTATTATTACGCATTACATCATAATTTCCGTTACCCCAATGTACATCAAAGTCTACACATGCAATTTTTTTATATTTAAATTTATTTACTAAATAGTTTAATGCTACTCCAGCTTGATTTATAACACAAAAACCCATCGCTTTATTTTTTTCTGCATGATGTCCTGGTGGTCTTACTGCGCAAAAAGCATTTTTAAATTCCCCTTTTTCAATACCGTTAATAGCTCTAATTACAGATCCAGCCGCATCATAAACTGCTTTTTTACTACCTGGTGAAATTACAGTGTCGCCATCCAAAAACTTTAGTCCATTTTTTGGAAATGATTCTTTAATATTTTTAATATATTCATTAGAATGTGTAATTTCTAATATTTCATTTGGAACTTTATCTGGTTCTTGCCATATTAAGTCTTTTCTANTTTTTAACTTTCTTTTAATAGATAAAATTCTTTTTGGTTGCTCAGGATGACCATCACCAGTNAGATGTTGCTCTGAAGCCTCTGAGCTTATAATTGCAGTTTTCACTTAAAATAATATTCTAAAATATTTTGGTAAATCTTAGTTAAATTTTTTAAATCTTTCAAAGATACCGCNTCATCAACTTTATGCATAGTTTTGCCAACTAAACCAAATTCTAGACAAGGTGATATCTTCCTTATAAATCTAGCATCTGAAGTACCTCCAGTTGTAGAAAGTTTTGGTTTNATTTTAGTTATTTTTTTAACAATATTTTGTATCATAAAAGTTGTGGAATTAGGTTTAGTTAAAAAAGCTTCGCCTGAAACTCTATAATCTATTTTAAATGTAGATTTATTTTTTTTACTAATTCTTCTAAAAATTTTATTAAGTTTTTTTTGAATGGATTTAGATGAATGCTTATTATTAAATCTNATATTAAAAGCTGCCTCTGCAGATCCTGGTATNACATTATCAGCATTATTATCAATATTTATTTTAGTAACCTCTAAATTCGTTGGTTGAAAACTTTTTGTTCCTTTATCAAATTTAATATTTTTTAATTCATTTAAAATTTTNATAATTGTTGTTGAGGGATTATTTGCTCTATGTGGATACGCAACATGACCCTGAATACCTTTTATTGTAAGTTTACCAGTCAAGCTTCCTCTGCGCCCTATTTTCATCATTTCTCCTAATTTGTTTGGGTTTGTAGGTTCACCAACTAAACAAAAATTAATCTTTTCTNTTTTCTTTTTAAGATAATCAACNACTTTTTTTGTTCCATTTATCGCGTCACCCTCNTCATCACCAGTTATTAGTAAACTAATCGACCCTCTAAATTTTTTATTTTTAANTAAAAAACCACTAATAGCGGCAACAAAAGCAGCAATAGAGCTTTTCATATCATTAGCACCCCTTCCAATTAAGTGACCTTTTTTAATTGATGGTTTAAAAGGGTTTACTGTCCAATCATTTATATTACCAGGTGGGACAACATCNAAGTGTCCTGCAAAGCAAAAATTTGGTTNTTTNCTCCCCAACCGAGCATATAAATTTTTAACTGGTTTAAAATTTTTTTCTCTAAATTCGATTATTTTAGTTTTAAAACCCAATCTCTTAAGTTTTTTTTTCTAAAAATTTCATTACCCCAGCATCAATNGGTGTTATTGATGGAAACTTAATTAGCTCTTTAGCTAATTTAACTTCATTTAAAATCTCCATGATTTTACTCTCTCAAAAGATCATTAATTGATGTTTTTGATCTTGTTTTTTCATCAACTTGTTTGATTATTACAGCGCAGTATAAAGATGGAGCAGATGAATTATTTTTATCTGGTAAAGAACCAGGAACAACAACGGAGTAAGGNGGAATTTTACCATAAGTTATTTCACCTGTTTTTCGATTTACTATCTTTGTTGATTGACCAATGTACATCCCCATACTCAAAACTGATCCTTCACCCACGATTACTCCCTCTACGACTTCTGACATTGCTCCTAAAAATACNTTATCTTCAATTATTGTTGGNAATGCTTGAGCAGGCTCCAACACACCCCCAACACCTGATCCAGCAGATATATGACAATTTTTTCCAATTTGACAACAACTNCCAGCACGNGCAAATGTATCAATCATTGTACCTTCATCGATGTATGCACCNATATTTACATANCATGGCATTAAAACCGCGTTCTTTCCAACAAAGGANCCTTTTCTTACTGGTGAGTTAGGNACCATTCTAAAACCAGCTTTTTCGTGATCTTCTTTAGTCCAACCAGCTGTTTTACCTTTTAGTANATGGGCTTTATCATACCAACTACTATANGGACCACTTAGTGCTTCCATNCCATGAATTCGAAAACTTAACATGATCCCTTTTTTAATNTACTGGTGTGTTACCCATTCANCATTAATTTTTTCAGCAACTCTTATCTTTCCGCTGTCTAAATCNTTNATAATTTGATCGATTGAATCCTTAATTTTTTTATCAGAATTAGGACTAACTTGATCTTTGTTTTCCCAGGCATCATTTATAATATTTTCAATAGACATAATTTATTTACTTTTTAATAACCTTATTTCCTTAAGAAATAAAGATAGATTTTCAATTTTATGAGAAATATAATCTTTATCAGAGTCNATNTTTCCAAAATGTTCNTCATTNATTAACCAAACAGTTGTGCACCCACGCTCATGCCCAATACTCAGATTTTTAGCAATATCTTCGACATAGATCGTTTCTTTAGGGACAATACCAAACTTTTTAACCATTAAGTCAAAAGTTTTTGCTTCAGGTTTAGGTACATATCCTGCATCTTTAATATCAAAAATTTTATCTTTTCCAAATAAATCATATATTCCAAGATGTGTTAAAATATTTTTTGCATGCTCAGCACTTCCATTAGTAAAAATATATTTTTCCATATTTAATTGTTCTAGTTCATTTCGCATTATTTTATCTTCTTTCATAAATGTTAAATCAATTGTATGAACATATGATAAAAATTCTTCAGGTGGTATATCATGATGAATCATCAGACCATTGAGACTAGTATTATATTTATAAAAATAATTCTTTTGCAGTTCCTTTGCGGCATCAAGATTTATTTTTAATCTTTCAGAAATAAATTTTGTCATTCTTTTTGATACTTGACCAAATACTTTTTCTAGAGGATAGTTATTATGTTTACCGTAAACACATCCATCTAAATCTAAAAGTAGATATTTCATTTCTTTTAAATTGCTCATTTTCTAATTAATGTTCCTGAACCTTTATCTGAAAATAGTTCAAATAATATTGAATGCTTTTTTCTACCATCAATAATACCGACTGCGGTAACACCATTATCTACAGCATCTAAGCAAGTATTAATTTTTGGTATCATACCCTCGGTAATAGTTTTGTTTTTAATCATTTCTGAAATTTCGGAAGATGAGATTTCTTCTATCAGTTTATTTTTTTTATTTAAAACACCTTCTACATTAGTCATTAATAGCAATCTTCTAGATTTTAAGGACTTTGCTATTGCACCTGCAGCTGTATCACCGTTAATATTATAAGTTTGATTATTTTCTCCTAAACCAAGTGGAGAGATAATAGGGATAGAATTTTTTTCTATTGTATTTTTTATAATATCTATATTAATCTTATTTGGTATTCCAACAAATCCAAGTTCTTCCGATTCAGGAATTATTTCAATAATATTATTTTCTTTTGTATTTATAGAAGTTGCTTTAGAACCAGCATTTTTTAAAGAATTTACAATATCATTGTTAAAATCAATAAGAACAGACTCTACAATATTTATAATTTTTTTATCAGTTACCCTTAAACCTCTTATAAATTTTGTTTCAATATTTGATCTATCTAATTCTCTTTTTATTCTTGGACCACCTCCATGTACTATTATAATCGAAAGGCCTAATTTATTTAGAATACTTATGTCTAAAATAAAATTATTAAATATATCTCTATCTATAAAAACATTTCCTCCATATTTTATAACAATTAATTCATTTTTATATTTTTGAATATACTTAGAAACCTCTTCTATTGGCGGTCCATTTTTAGGTAATATTTTTTCGAAATTCATTTAGAAAAACTTAAACTGTTTTTACCTTTGTTCTTTTCATTATGACAATTTGTTGTGCCATAGTCAGTACGTTATTTACTGTCCAATAAATCACTAAGCCCGATGGGAAAGGTGCTAAAATAATTGTTAAAAATAAAGGAAAGAACATAAATATTTTTTGCTGTATTGGATCAGGAGGTGTTGGATTTAACTTCTGCTGAAACCACATTGTTAGACCCATTAAACAAGGCCAGATTCCGATTAACAAAAATGATGGCGGATCCCATGGAATTAATCCAAATAAATTAAATATTGAGGTTGGGTCTCGTTCTGATAAATCTTTAATCCAACCAAAAAATGGTTGGTGCCTCATTTCTAATGTTACAAATAAAACTTTATAAACTGCAAAGAAGAAGGGTATTTGTATAAAAATTGGTAAACAACCTGAAACTGGATTTACTTTCTCTTTTTTATATAAAGCCATCATTGCTTGTTGTAACTTCATTTTATCATCTTTATGAAGCTCTTTTAATCTTGTCATTTCTGGTTGCAGTACTTTCATTTTTGCCATTGATCTGAACGAGTAATTAGCAAGTGGAAAAAAAACAATTCTAATACAAGCGGTAATTAAAATTATAGCTATTCCAAAGTTTCCAGTTAATCTAAAAAAATAATCAATAGCGAAGAAAAAATTTTTTGTAAAAAAATAAAACCAACCCCAATCAATTGCTAAGTCAAACTTATTTATTTTTAAATTATCAGCATAACCATCGATGACATCAACTTCCTTGGCAGCAATTATTATATTTGTTTTACTAGATATAGATGTATTTGCTGATACCTCCATTGGTTCAGTTTCTATGAAACTTGCTCGATATTTATTTTTAAAATCAAAATCTGATCTAAACTCTTTATTATTTTGAGGTATAAGTGTTGTAATCCAATATTTATCTGTAATTCCCAACCATCCATTATTGGTATTTTTTGTAAATTGTTTTTCCTCGATATCATCGTAATCTTTTTCAACTAACTCCTCATCAAAGACACCTATAAGACCTTCATGAAGAATATAAAAATTTGTTATTTCTGGAGCCTTATTTCTTATAATTTGACCGTAAGGATAAAAATTAAATATTTTATCTGATCCATTTATGATTCTTTGATCTACAGTAAATAAAAATTTATCATCAATTTTAAAAACTTTTTGAAATTCTATATTTTCTTTATTTTTCCAAACTAATGTTACAGGGTTTTTAGGAGAAAGCTTACTGTTACCTTTTATACTCCATTTAGTTTTTGAATTTGGAAGTTTAATATTTTTATTATTTGATAACCAACCAGTTTCAACGTAATACCCTTTATCCATTTGTCTCGGATTTAGTAATACAATTTTGTCATTACCATTAAGAGTTTCCGTATAATTTTTAAAAATTAAATCATCAATTACACCTCCCATTAAAGATATAGATCCTTTTATATTTTCATTTTCAAAATTAAATCTTTTATTTTCATTTAAGGCATCTTCTCTTGATAGCTTTGGTAAATTTTCATTTTCTTCAAGCAGAGGAGTATCAGAGCTTTGTTCTTTTTTTATATTTTCATTATTTACTTTTTTTATCTCCTTAGGGGTTGGAGCAAAAAATAAGCTATATAGAATAATAACAGCTGCACTTAAAGATATTGCAGCAATTACATTTTTAGAGTCCATAATTATTTAACTTTCTTTTTCTCAATCGGATCGTAGCCTTCTCCTCCACCTAAAAATTTTATTGGGTGACAGGATAATAATCTTTTAGTTCCCATGTATGAGCCTTTGATAAATCCAAATTCATTTAGAGAATCTATAAAATAATCAGAGCATGTTGGAAGATATCTACAATTGTTTCCAATTAAAGGGGAAATAACATATTTATAGATTTTAATAATGTAGATAAGAATATATTTCATTTTACGTTTTAATTTTTTTTAAATCAGCTGCTAAAATACCTTTAATTTTTTTAAAATCATCATCAAAAACATTTTTTTTTGCTAAAAACAAATAACAATAATCAAAACTGACTTGTTTTTCCTTTATTATACCATTCATTATATTTTTTAATCTTCTTTTAATTTTATTTCTAATTACTGCGTTACCTATCTTTTTTTTTGCAACAAAACTTACATTAAGACATTTATAATTTTTATTTTTTAATTTCTTAAAAAAAATAGTTGAGTATTTGTTTGCAATCTTGTTTCCATTTAAAAGTGAAAGAAACTCCGAGTTCTTTGAAAGACTAACTATCTTTGATTTCATTAGACGGTTAGTTTTTTTCTCCCTTTTGCTCTTCTTCTAGCTAACAACTTTCTACCTCCCTTAGAATTCATTTTAGATCTAAAGCCGTGTCGTCTTTTTCTTACTTTTCTACTTGGTTGATAGGTTCTTTTCATAAGGTTTCAATTATGTAGTATTAAATTTTTAGTACTTATAATGTAAATTCTATAATATGCAAACCATGAAAAATATAAAAATATGGTTAGGTTTAGCCTATATAGTATTCTTAGGTTTATTTCTTTATTTTTTACTTACAAGGATTGGTCTTGATGAATTAACATCCTATGATTTTTTGAAATCTAATAGTGAGTATTTAATCAATTTTAAAAAAAGTAATATAATTTTTTCATCATTTGTATTTATTTTATTTGGGGTAATTTGGATTTCAGTACTTCAAGGATTTGGTTCTCCGCTTGGATTAATTTGTGGATATATTTTTGGTCCTTATTTAGGAACATTAATTTTTTCTTTTACATTTGCTTTAGGTGCCAGTGTAACTTTTATTATAGCAAATTTTTTTTTCAAAGACTTTATAAANGAAAAAATTCAAAATAATTTTAANTATTTAAATAATAAAATTAGAGANAATCAATTTTTTGCTGTTGCTCTTTTAAGATTTTTAGGAGGGATACCGANTCAAATACAAAATTTAATTCCAGTTTTGTTTGATATAAAATTAAAATTTTATTTTTTAGGGACTTTAGNAGGTGTCGTAATTCAAGCATTAATTGTTTGTTCATTAGGTTCTGCGTTAGAAAAAAAAATTTATGAGAGTGATAGCCTACCTTCGTTTAAGGATATGTTAGTATCACAAGAAATTTATATACCAATATTAGCAGTAATATTTTTATTTTTATTCACCTTTATTCTAAGAAAAAAATTTTTTAAGAAATAGTGGTGCCCCTTGCCCGACTTGCACGGACGACTTTTTCCTTACCATGGAAATACTCTACTACCTGAGTTAAAGGGGCAAAATAGAAACAGCAAATCTACTGTATAAATTTAATTTTTTCAAATTATTGCCTTATTTTTTTTTAAAAATAGTCTATAAATTATTAATAATAATGTTATGGGAATTCATTACGATTATAAATCTACACGAGGGGCAAAGGCCATGGAGAAGCAAGCTAAACGAGAGAAAAAACTTGCTGAGAGAAAGGCCAAAAGAGCCGCTAAAGAAGGATTCAAGGAAAATAAAAGTGAGTCAAGCATGCATGATATTGCAAAACCAATTACCCTTGAAGATTTGACAAACCCTGAAAAGAAAAATGACAAATAAAGATAAAGATTTAAAGCTAGGAATTGCTTTAAAAAAAAATTTAAAAAAAAGAAAAATCTTCCAAAAAAAAAATAAAAAAAAGAATAAATAAATGCCAGTCCTTTCAGACAAATGGATAAAAAGAATGGCAAAAGAACAAGAAATGATATCTCCATTTGAAGAAAAACAGATTAGAGGAAACAGCATATCTTATGGAGTATCTTCTTATGGTTATGATGCAAGAGTTGCAGACGAATTTAAAATTTTTACAAATGTAAATACTGAAATTGTAGATCCTAAGAATTTTAAATCTACAAGCTTTGTAAGTAGGAAGGGTTCAGAATGTATAATACCCCCCAATTCTTTTGTTTTAGCTAGTACTGTCGAATATTTTAAGGTACCAGAAGATGTTCTTGTTATATGTTTGGGAAAATCAACTTATGCAAGATGTGGAATAATTGTAAATGTAACACCATTGGAGCCCTCATGGTGTGGTCATGTTACTTTAGAATTTTCAAATACAACACCTTTACCAGCTAAAATTTATGCAAACGAGGGAGCCTGCCAATTTATTTTTTTAAAGGGTGATGAGAGACCTAATACTACTTATGCGGATAGAGATGGGAAATACATGGACCAGCAAGGTGTAACTTTACCTAAAGTTTAATAATGGACAAATTTGTAATAAAAGGTCCTTCTAAGGTTAAGGGGACAGTCAATATCTCAGGTAGTAAAAATGCTTCACTTCCAATATTAGCTGCATCAATTCTTTTTGATGAATCAGTAGAAATAAATAACTTACCAAAAGTAAAAGACATAGACACTATGCTCTTATTAATTCAATCATTGGGTTTTAAAATTAAAAAAAATAAAAAAAAAAATTCTGTAAAAATTATTAAAACTAAAAATATTCACACTTTCGCCCCATATTCTTTAGTAAAAACAATGAGAGCTGGTATACTTGTTCTTGGTCCATTGATTACAAAATTTAAAAAAGCTAAAACGTCACTTCCTGGAGGATGCTTGATAGGAGCTAGACCAATAAATTATCATTTAAATGCCTTAGAAAAACTTGGAATGGTTTATAAAATTGAAAAAGGATATGTACATGCTTCATCGCATTCAAATTTGAAAGGTGCAAAAATAATTTTCCCGAAAATATCTGTAGGTGCAACTGAAAATGCCATTCTTGCATCAGTCCTAGCATCTGGAAAAACGATATTAAAAAATTGTGCAATAGAACCTGAGATTAAGCATGACTTAACTAATTTTTTAAATAAAGCGGGTGCAAAAGTTACATGGATTGGAAAAAGAACAGTGGAAATAATTGGAGTAAAATCATTAAAAAAAATAAGTTACACAGTTATGGGTGATAGAATTGAATGTGGAACATTTTGTGTAGTTGCAACTATTTCACAAGGAAATTTAAAAATTAAAGGTTTTGATGCAAAATTAATTAAAACGGAGTTAAACCTTTTAAAAAGAGTTGGTGCAAAAATAAAAACTTACAAAAATCTCATTTCAATTATAGGACCAAAAAAAATCAAAAATATTAAGCTTATTGAAACAAAAGAATACAATGGCTTTCCAACAGATCTTCAAGCACAATTTATGTCTCTTTTATGTAAAGCAAATGGAAAATCTGTAATTTCTGAAAGTATTTTTGAAAATAGATTTATGCATGTTGCAGAGCTTAGACGATTGGGAGCAAAGATTACGATTAAAAATAACAAAGCAAATATATTTGGCAATACAAACTTCCAAGGTGCTGAACTTATGTCTAGCGATTTAAGAGCATCAGTGGCCTTAGTTTTAGCTTCAATTGTAGCTAACGGGACCTCAGTTATTAATAGAATTTATCATTTAGATAGAGGGTACGAAAGTATCGAAAAAAAATTAAGTAAAATTGGAGTAAATATTAAGAGGGTTTCTTAATGAGCAAAGCGTATTTAAAAAAAATTATTGCTAGATCAGCAGAGGACTTGCAAATTATTTCGGCATGTTGCTCAGAAGGAAAAGTAAAAATTAACGATATAAAATATTTAAAAAAAAACAAAATTTTTCTTATTTATATTAATAGAATTGCAAAAGAGATCGAAAATTCATCAAATAAACTTAATAGTATTATACGATTTGAATATATTCAGGCATCAAAGTCAAAAAATATAGACCAAAAAAAACAAAATCAAGATTTAGAGCTAATATCAATTGATATATTTAAAAAAAATAATATTTTTGAAATAACACTTTTATTTATGGATAATAAAATTATAACTCTAACCGCAGAAATTATAGAAGTAACTTTAGAGGATCAAAAAAATATTAATGATTAAATTTATAGATTGTAAGGATAAGTCATACCTTAGTAGAGTAAATAAAATTTTAAGTAAAAGAAGGAATGCCGAAAATCAGGATATAAAAATTGTAAAGAAAATTTTAAATGATGTAAGGAAGAATGAATTAAAAGCTTTAAAGAAATATGAAATACGGTTCAGTGGTAATAGTGAAATTAGAATCTCAAATGAGAAGTTAAAAAAAACTATTAAGAAACTTAACCCAAAAGTTAAAAAAGCCATAGATTTTGCATATAAAAGAATATCTAATTTTCATTATAGACAAAAAAAAGATCTTAAAAATATTTATTATAAAGATAGCTTTGGTAACAAGTTAGAATATAAAAATGTCCCGATAGACTCAGTTGGATTTTATGTTCCTGGAAACTTACCATCAACATTATTAATGAATACTATACCAGCAAAAATAGCTAAAGTTAGAAGATTAGTTTTGGCAACACCAAAAGTGAATGGCAAATTTAACTCAGCAGTACTTTATGCAGCAAAGAAAATTGGTATAAAGGAAATTTATTCTATGGGTGGAGCACAAGCCATTGCTAGTTTGGCATATATACAAAAGGTTAACAAAATAGTTGGGCCTGGTAACAAATTTGTAGCTGAGGCCAAAAAACAGTTACCTAATAATTTAGTTGGAACAGAGTCTATGTATTGTGGTGCTTCAGAAATATGTGTTTTGGCTGACAAATATACCGATATAAATCAAATTGCTACTTCTTTAGTATCTCAAGCTGAACATGATCCCGATAGCCAGTGTATACTAGTTACAAAACAAAGAAGTTTAATAGTCAAAGTTAAAAAAGAAATAAACAAAATTTTAAATACTATTCCTCGAAAAAAAATTGCTATTAGTTCTTTAAAAAAGAACGGCTTAGCAATAAAAGTATATTCTGATAAGCAAGTTATTGATGTAATCAATGAATTGGCTCCTGAACATTTAGAATTAAATGTAAATAATTATAAAAGATATGAAAAAAAAATCATGAATGCTGGAAGTATTTGTAATGGTAGATTTACTCCAATGAGCCTCTCAGATTATACGGTTGGTACAAACCATGTTTTACCAACATCCGGTTCAGCAAAGTTTAGCTCAGGACTAAGTTTGTGTGAATTTGTTAAAAAAATATCTATTGTTACTCTTAGTAAATTAGGGGTAGAAAAAATTGGAAATCCAGCTATAACTCTTTCCGAGTTTGAGGAGTTATTTGCTCATACTCAAAGTATAAAATCAAGAATGAGGAGAAATTAGGTTTGTCAAAACAAGATCTATTGCAATTTAATGGTCAAGTAATTGAGTTGCTTAAGAACGCTATGTTTCGTGTAAAATTAGAAAATGGACACATGGTTACAGCACATACAGCTGGCAAACTAAGAAAAAATCGTATTCGAGTACTCCAGGGAGACAATGTTACTGTAGAAGTAACTCCTTACGATTTAACTAAAGGAAGAATCATTTTTAGATTTTAATATTAGGGTCTCTGGTGTAGCTGGTGCGCACGAACGCCTGAAAAGCGTTAGGACCTGGTTCGTTTCCAGGGGGACCCACCTTAAAATCATTAATATTAATAAGAATAATACCCTTGCAATAAATTTTAAAATCTAATAATTAGTCTTCAGCTAATTTAGCTATAAGTTAACAACAAGAAGAAAGAGTAAAACAAGTATGAGTACATTAAACGGGAAGGTCAAGTGGTTCAACGGTAAGAAGGGCTACGGATTTATAGAAAGAGAAGACAAAGAGAAGGACGTGTTCGTTCATGCGAGCGCAGTTAGAGATGCAGGACTTCGTTTTTTAAATGAAGGTGATGAACTGCAATTTGAAATAGAAGATGGCCCAAAAGGACCTTCAGCTGTTAAGCTTCAAAAAAAATCTTAATTTTTCAATAAATATATAATTTGTATAGGTGTAACTAGTCATTTGGCTAGTACCCTATGCAATTAATTCTTGCATTAAACTCTTTTAATGTTAAATAAACTACCAATGATTAAAAAAGTAAACATCTCAAAAGACACTCACAGACATCACTCACATGGCTGCTAAGCCAGCTATTAATCATTTTAAAATTTAAATTTAATAACAATTAGTATAAAATATAGAAAGGCCCTGGTGGTGAAATGGTTATCACGAAAGTTTGTGGAACTTTAGTTTTTGGTTCGATCCCAAGCCAGGGTACCAAAAAAAATGAGTACAGAAAATAAATTAACTCCTGGGTTACCCCAGGGATTTGAAGATAGGTGGAATAAAAAATTACTTCTTAAAAAGAAACTTTTAA